>NZ_JBEZJL010000015.1:0-159925 GCF_040651755.1 Actinomadura sp. NPDC048394
CTGACCGGCGGCGCGTCGACCCCCGACAAGATCGTCCACCAGGCCCGGCGGGCCGAGGACGACGGCTTCACCTCGCTCTGGTACGCCAGCAACGTGACCGGCGACCCGCTCACCCCGATGGCCCTCGCCGGACGCGAGACCTCGGCGATCGAACTCGGCACCGCCGTCCTGCAGACCTACCCCTGCCACCCGCTGCTCCAAGCCAACCGCGCCGCGTCCGCCGCCGCCACCATGGGCCGCCCCGGCCTCACCCTGGGCATCGGCCCCTCCCACGCATCGATCGTCCGCGACGCCTACGGCATGAGCTACGACCATCCCGGCCGCAACGCCGAGGAGTACACCCAGATCCTCACCCGGCTCCTGCGCGGCGAGGACGTCGACTTCCACGGCGAGGACTGGACCACCCGCAGCACCGACCGCATGACCCCCCTCACTCACCCCGTGCCCGTCCTGCTGTCGGCCCTGTCACCCCGGCTGCTGCGCGCCGCCGGCCGGCACGCCGACGGCACCATCCTGTGGATGGCACCGGCCAAGGCCATCGACAGCCACATCGCACCGCACATCCACGCCGCCGCCACCGACGCGGGACGACCCGCGCCCCGCATCGTCGCCGGACTCCCCATCACCGTCCACGACGACGTCACCGAAGCCCGCAACGCGGTCGCCGCGACCTCCGGCGCCTACGCCGGCGCACCCAACTACCAGCGCATCCTCGCCCTCGGCGGAGCCGCCACCCCCGCCGACGCCGCCATCGTCGGCACCGAGACCTCCGTCCGCAACCAACTCCAAGCCCTCCTCGACGCCGGCGCCACCGACATCTGGGCCAACATCGTCCCCGCCGGCCCCGACCCCGCCGCGTCCCGCAAACGCACCCGCGACCTCCTCCGCGACCTCGCCACCCCGCCGCCGGCGGCGCGGCGGGGTCAGCGGCCGACGTAGCGGGGGGCGCGTTTCTCCAGGAAGGAGCGGACGCCCTCGCGGTGGTCTTCGGTGGCGAAAAGCTCGCCGAGGGTGGTGCTGACCCAGGCGCCCAGGTCGTTCCAGTCCGGATCCAGCGCGCGGCGCAGCCCGCGCTTGAGCGCGGCGACGGCCAGCGGCGGGTTCGCGGCGATCCGCCCCGCCAGCTCCACCGCCGACGCCAGCACGTCGCCATCGTCCACGACCCGGCTGACCAGGCCGATCCGCTCGGCGCGCGCGGCGTCGACGATCTCGCCGGTGAACAGCAGCTCGGCGGCGCGCTCGCGGCCGACGAGCTGGGCCAGCCGGGCGATCCCGGCGACGTCGCTGCACAGCCCGCGCTTGACGAACAGCTCGCCGAAGCGGGCGCGCCGCGCCGCGACCCGGATGTCGGCCATCAGCGCCAGCTCCATGCCCCAGCCGATCGCGGGGCCGTTGACCGCCGCGATCACGGGGACGTCGGTCTCCAGCAGCGCCCCGGCCGCGGGGGTGAGGCGGGGTTCCGGCGGCGGGCCGTCGCCGGTCAGCAGCTCCCGGACGTCGTCGCCGGAGCAGAAGGAGCCGCCCGCGCCGGTCACCACCAGCGCGCGGGCGGTCGTGGACCGGACGAGGGCGGTCAGCTCGTCGTAGGTCCGGCGGCGCAGCGCGTTGTGCACCTCCGGGCGGTTCAGCGTGACGATGCCGACGTGCCCGTCGGCCTCGTACAGGACATCTCGCGCCATCACGGCCTCCCAGGCCCCCGGACCGCGTTCACCGGCGGCCGTCCGTCCCGGATCCCTTAGAACGTTTGTTTAATAGACATACTCGATCGGCCGTGCCGAGCCAAGGGGAGACCGCCGTGCAGGAGATCCGCTACGAGGTCGGCGACGGCGTCGCCACGCTGACCATCGACCGTCCGGCCAAGCGCGGCGCGATGACGTTCGCGATGCTGGAGGAGTTCTCCGCCCGCGTCGCGGAGGCCGGCGCCGACCCCGGCGTGGCGGTGCTGGTCGTCACCGGCGTGCCGGGCGGCTTCTGCGCCGGCATCGACCTGGCGGACCTCGCCGCCCGCGCCCCGCACGAGCGGGGCGGGCCCGGCCGGGACCGGCCCGACGAGCCGCCGCTGCTGGTCGGCTGCCCGAAGCCGGTCATCGCGGCCGTCGACGGCATGGCCGTCGGGATGGGCGCGGAGTTCGCGACCCAGGCCGACCTGCGGATCGTGTCGACCAGGGCGAAGTTCCGGTGGCCGTTCGTCCACCGCGGGCTGGTGGCCGACACCGGCGCCGGGACGTGGCTGCTCCCCCGCCAGATCGGGATCGGCCCGGCACTGCGGCTGCTCTACACCGGCGCCGACCTGGGCGCCGACGAGGCCCTGGCGCTCGGCTTCGTCACGGCCGTCGTGGAGCCGGAGGCGCTGCCCGGCGCGACGCGCGAGCTGGCCGCCGCCATCGCCAAGGGGTCCCCGTTCGCGCTGACACGGATGAAACGGCTGGTGATGGACGGCGCCTCCGCGAGCCTGCTCGACCACGTCGGAGCCACGCGGGCGGCGCTGGCCGAGTGCTTCGCGTCCGAGGACCACGCCGAGGGGGTCGCCGCGTTCCTGGAGCGCCGCGAAGCGCGTTTTACCGGCCGGTGATACCGGCGGCGTGCGTTTCCGGAGAGGTGCCGACGGCGCGATGAGTTTCGGGGGGACGGCCGGTCTGAGTGTGCGAATGATCGGCCGCCGAGCACGCGCTGACCGGCGATGAGCTCATGCGAGCGCCCCCCCCGAGAGGAAGAAGCGAATGGACGCACCGATGCGGAAGCTGATCCTGGGCTTTTACGTCTCGCTCGACGGCAAGAGCGCCGACGGGGACAACGGAATCCGGGACGTCATGATGAGCATCGACGACCCCGAGCAGGAGGAGTACTTCGTCGGCCGGCTGTGGGAGGCCGGGGCCTTCCTCATGGGCCGCAACACCTACGCGAGCATGGCCGCCTTCTGGCCCGGCTCCGACCATCCGTCCGCGCAGGCCATGAACGAGATCCCCAAGGTCGTGTTCTCCCGCACCCTGACCTCGGCCGACGAATGGCCCGGGACGCGGATCGCCGGCGGCGACACGGCGGAGGAGATCGCCAAGCTCAAGGCCGAGCCCGGCAAGGACCTCGTCGCCGCCGGCGGCACCGCGTTCCTGCACTCCCTGATCAGGCTCGGCGTGGTCGACGAGTACCGGCTGTGGGTGCTGCCCGCCGCCGCCGGGAAGGGCGCGCCGCTGTTCCCCGAGCTGGACCGGCCCCTGAACCTGCGCCTGGTGAAGAGCACGGCCTTCCCGTCCGGGGTCCTCGAACTGGTGTACGCGGCGGCCGGCGAGCAGGCGCCCGGCGAGTAGGCGGTCGGCGAGTAGGCGGCCGGCGCGCAGGCCGGCGATCATTGCGCTGGTCGATCTATCGTCGGCCTTCATCACCGGTGCCTATAGTTGGCCCATGTCCGTCGATCGCCTGCTGGTCAACCTCGACCTGAACCTGCTCGTCACGCTGGACGTGCTGCTGCGCGAGCGCAACGTCACGCGGGCGGCGGAGCAGCTCGGCTGCAGCCAACCGACGGTCAGCGCCGCGCTGGCGCGGCTGCGCCGGCACTTCGGCGACGAGCTGCTGCACCGGGCGGGCAGCCGCTACGAGCTGACCCCGCTGGCCGTGCAGGTGGCGGCGCGCACGCCCCCGGCCGTGGAGGGCATACGCCGGGTCTTCGACGTGCGGGCCGAGTTCGATCCGGCGACGGTCGAGCGCGAGTTCACGATCATCACCTCCGACTACGCGGTGGCGGTGCTCGGCCCGATCGTCGCGCGGCTGGTGGCCGAGCGGGCGCCGGGCGTGCGGCTGCGGATGCAGCAGACCGGCCCGCACGTGGTCGATCACGCGACGGAGACCCTGCGCACCGTCGACGGCGTCATCCTGCCGCACGGGTTCCTCGCGGACATGCCGTACACGGATCTCTACGAGGACCGCTGGGTCTGCGTAGTGGCACGGGACAATCCGGCGGTCGGGGAGCGGCTCGCCCTGGCGCAGCTGAGGGAGATGCCCTGGGTGATGCTGTACCACCGGCCCACGGCCTTCGCTCCCGCGGCGCAGCAGCTGCGCATGATCGGCATCGAGCCGCGGGTCGACATCGTCGTGGACGGCTTCCTGCAGATGCCGTTCCTGATCGCCGGCAGCGACCGGATCGCCCTCCTGCAGGAGCAGCTGGCCCGCCGGATCGCGGACGCCAGCGGTGTGCGCGTCCTGGAGTGCCCTTTCGACGCGGTGCCGCTCGCCGAGGCGTTCTGGTGGCATCCGATGTACCGCAGCGACGTCGCGCACGCGTGGCTGCGCGAGCTGCTGATGGAGGCCGCCGACGAGTTGAAGGCCGCCCGCTGAGCCTTCGCGCCGGGAGACCGGTCAGTGCGGAGAGGGCATCCGGGGCGAGCCCGCCGCCAGCCAGGTCTCCAGGCTGGCGGCGGAGAAGACCTCGTCCAGCGCGAGGTGCACGGCGCCGGTCACGCCGGAGAGCTCCTCGGGCAGGGCCGCCACGTCGATCCGCAGGTTCTGGGTCGCCAGCGGCAGCGCCCGGCGGCCGATGGCCTCCCGGATGGTGTCGAGCACGTGCTCCTTGGCGCGGACGATGCCGCCGCCGAGCACCAGTTCCGCGGGGTTGTAGAAGCTGACCAGGGTGGCCAGCGTGCCGCCGAGCAGGGCGGACGTGCGCTGCAGCAGCGCACGGGCCGCCTGGTCCCCCTGGGCCGCCGCCTGGGTGACGTCGATCGGCCGCACCTCCTGGGACGTGGCGAGGATGGCGGCGAGGGCGGGGCTCTGCCGGGTCTCGGCGAGCATCCGGCCTTCCCGCGCGAGCGCGGTGCCGCCGGCCACCGCCTCCAGGCAGCCGATGTTGCCGCACCGGCAGATGGTGTTGCCGCCCTCGGGGATGGCGACGTGGCCGATGTCGCCGGCCGAGCCGTTGGCTCCGCGGTAGAGCCTGCCGTCCATGATGATGGCGGCGCCGATGCCGATGCCCGCGCGGACGTAGAGCATGTGCTCGGCTTCGAGGGCCTGGGGACGGGAGCGCAGCTCGCCCAGCGCCATCACGTTGACGTCGTTGTCGACCCACACCGGCGCCCCGTAGCGGGCGGTGAAGCGGTCGCGGATCGGGTAGCGGTCCCAGCCCGGCATGATCGGCGGCACCACCGGCAGCCCGCTGCGGAACTCCACCGGTCCGGGCACGCCGACGCCGATCGCCCAGATCGGCGCCGCGCCGTCGCCGACCAGCTCGCCGGCCAGCTTCTCGGCGAGGGAGAGCACCGGCTCGGGCCCGTCGGCGACGTCGATGGCCTGCTGGCGGGTGGCGAGCAGGGTGCCGCCGAGGTCGGCGAGCCCGACGACCAGCTCGGTCGCGGCGATGTCGACGCCGAGGACCCGGCCGCGGTCGCCGCGCAGCCGCAGCTGCCGGGGCGCGCGGCCGCCCGATGACGGGCCGAGCCCCGCTCCTTCGATGAGGCCCGCGGTCTCCAGCTCGGCGACGCGCTGAGCGACCACGCTGCGGCCGAGGCCGACGCGTTCGACGAGCATCGGCTGGGTCATGTGGTCGCCGCCGCGCACGGCGTCGAGGACGGCGGCGAGTCCGGTGATGCGATCGCTTGGCACGGCAGCAGACTAACAACATCATCCGACCGCCAGCAAAAGTTGCTCTTGCTGAGCCTCGACCCGACGGCCGATCCGGGCGGATCATCAGCGGATCCGATACCTCCCATCACGCATTTTGCTCGTAACGCCGTTGACTTCTTCCGTTAACAGGAAGAAGTATCGGCGCAACGAGTTGTCCAGGTCACAGGGGAGGTCGCGTGGGCGACGTGGTCCGGGCCGGCGTGATCGGCGCCGGCTTCATGGGAGCGGTGCACGCGAGGGCGATCCGGCGCGGCGGCGCGGTCCTCGCTCGGGTCGCCGGGTCGACGCCCGAGTCGTCCCGCGCCGCCGCGGAGCGCTTCGGCGCCGTCCACGCGGGCGACACCGCCGCGTCGGTGCTGGCCGCCGACGACGTCGACGTGGTCCACGTCTGCACGCCGAACGCGACGCACGGCGCCCTCGTCCGCGGCGCGCTCGCCGCCGGCAAGCACGTCGTCTGCGAGAAGCCGCTCGCCGTCAGCGCCGGGGAGGCCGCCGAGCTGGCCGCGCTCGCCGCGGACGCGGGAGTGACCGCCGCGGTCCCGTTCGTCTACCGCTTCTACCCGACCGTGCGGCTGGCGCGGGAGCGGGTCGCCGCCGGGACGACCGGCCCGCTGCGCCTGCTGCACGGCTCCTACCTCCAGGACTGGCTGGCCGGCGAGGACGACGACGACTGGCGGGTGGACCCCGCGTCCGGCGGCCCCTCGCGGGCGTTCGCCGACATCGGGGTGCACTGGTGCGACCTGGCCGAGTTCGTGACCGGGCACCGGATCGTCCGGCTCGCGGCCCGCACCACCGTGGCCGTCCCGGCGCGCAGTGGCCGGACGGTGCGCACCGAGGACGCCGCGGTCCTGCTGTTCGAGACCGATCGCGGCGCCCTGGGGAGCCTGACGGTCAGCCAGGTCAGCCCGGGACGCAAGAACCGGCTGTGGTTCTCCGCCGACGGCGCCGAGGAGAGCCTGGCGTTCGACCAGGAGGCGCCCGAGACGCTGTGGGTCGGCTCCCGCGCCGTCAACCAGCAGGTCATGCGGGCCGCCGCCGCGACCACCCGCTACGACGCGCTGCCCGCCGGCCACCCGCAGGGCTACCAGGACTGCTTCGACGCGTTCGTGGCCGACGCCTACGCCGCCCTCTCCGGCCCCGCGCCGGACGGGCTGCCCACCTTCGCCGACGGGCTGCGCGCGGCCCGGATCACCGCCGCCGTGCTCCGGTCCGCCGGAAGCGGCGCCTGGGTCGACGTCAACGACTAGAGAAAGGTCCACCGATGGCTTCGAAACTCCGGCTCGGTGCCGCGCTGCTCGCCGGGAGCCTCCCGCTCGCCGCGTGCAACGGCGCCAAGGGCTCCGGCGGCGACACGATCACCGTCGGCATGTTCGCCACGACCAGCGCCGCGACCTCGGCCGCCTTCGTCAACACCTGGTCGGTGGACGGCGTCCGGGCCGGCCTCAAGGTGATCAACGACGCGGGCGGCGTGCACGGCAAGAAGATCGAGCTCAAGGTCTGCGACAACGCCGGCGACCCGAACCGGGACGCGAGCTGCGCCCGCCGCGCCGTGCAGGAGCGGTGGGTCGCGGTGCTCGGCGGGTTCGACCCGTACGCGCCGAGCCAGACGCTGCCCGTCCTGGAGGCCGCCGACGTCCCGTACGTCGGCTACCTGCAGGGCACCCCGACCGAGTACCAGAGCAAGGTGTCCTTCCCCGTCGCCATCGGGACGGTCGGCGGGTACGTCGGCACGTTCAGCCAGATGGTGCACGACGGCTGCAAGAAGCCGGTGTTCATCGGCGCGAACGACGCCGGCAGCGACGTCACCTACGCGCAGGCCAAGGACGTCTTCGGCAACGCTCCGGGGGTGACCTTCAAGGGCGCGATCAAGTTCACCTCCGGCACCACCGACGTGACCCCGACCGTGGCCGACGCCCTGGCGCAGAGCCCGGACTGCCTCGCGTTCGGAGGCGGCGGCAACGACGCGGCGAAGATCTTCGCCGCCGTCCGCAAGGCCGGGAACAAGGCGACCCTGTACGCCTCGCCCGGCGTCCTGCAGCCGCAGGTCATCTCCGCGCTCGGCAAGACCGCCGACGGGATCAAGGGCGCCTCGGACACCCCGATGCCCAACAGCTCCGACCCGTCGGTGCGCAAGTTCCTCGCCGACCTCAAGGCCTACAGCGCCAAGGCGGTGCCGAACGAGTTCGCGCTGATCGGCTACTCGTCGACGCTGCTGCTCAAGCAGGGCCTGACCGGGCTCGACGACGTCACGGGCAAGGGCCTGGCGAAGCGGCTCGGCGGGATGAGCGGCGTCAAGATCATGAACTTCCCGCCGCTCGACTTCACCAAGACCCGCCCGAGCAAGCAGTACCCGCGGATGTTCAACAGCGGCGTCTGGTACGGCGTCGTCAAGGACGGCCAGTGGACCAGCAGCGGCTCCGAGTCCCCCACCGACATCGGCCAGTACATCAAGTGATCCGGTCGGGGCCGGCCGCGGCCGGCCCCGGCGCACCGGAGTGAGGCCACCCCATGAATCTGTTCCTGCAGCTGTTCGTCCTCGGCTGCGCGACCGGCGGCATCTACGCGATCAGCGCGATGGGCGTCGTCGCCGTGTTCCGCAGCTCGGGCGTCATCAACTTCGCGCACGGCGCGGTCGCGATGGCCGGCGGCTACGTGATGTACTCCGTCGCCGACACGCTCGGGCTCGGCCATCCGCTCGCCATCCCCGCCGGGGTGCTCGCGTCCGCGGTGCTCGGCTGGCTGGTGTACGTGCTGGTCATCCGCCCGCTCGCGGACACCTCCACGCTGACCCGGGTGATCGCCACCCTGGGCGTGTTCGTCGTCCTGCAACAGGGCGTCGTGCTGGTCTACGGCAGCGCGCTGAAGATCCCGCAGCCGTACCTGCCGACGCGGTCGGTCCACGCCGGGCCGGTCTCGGTCGGCGCCGACCAGCTCGTCCTCTTCGTCTTCTCGGCAGCGCTGACCACCGTGCTGTGGGCGGTGTTCAAGCGCACCCGGTTCGGCCTCGCGACGTCGGCGGTCGCCGAGAGCCCGCGGTCGCTCGCCGCGCTCGGCTGGCGGGTCGGGCGGCTCCGCGCCGTCAACTGGGCGCTCGGCGGGGCCCTCGCCGGGGTGGCCGGGATCGCGCTCGCGCCCAGCCTGCAGCTGCAGCCCAACAGCTTCGCCCTGCTGATCATCCCGACCCTGGCCAGCGCCATCCTCGGCGGCCTGCGCTCGTTCCCGCTCACCCTGCTCGGCGGCATCACGCTCGGCGTGCTGCAGGCGCTGTGCGCGCACTACATCGACCTGCCCGGCGTCGGCGACGCGGTGCCGTTCCTGGTGATCATCGCGGTGCTGATGCTGATGGGCCGCTCGCTGCCGCTGCGCAGCCACCTCAACGAGCGGCTCCCCCGGGTCGGCAGCGGCCGGGTGCGTCCGGTCCGGCTGGTCGTCGCGGCCGTCCTGGTGGGCGGGGCCGCGCAGACGTTGCTGGGCGTCCAGCTGCTGGACGGCCTGACGGTCACGCTGGTCACCTCGATCATCCTGCTGTCCCAGGTCGTCGTCACCGGCTACGCCGGGCAGCTCTCGCTCGCGCAGGTGCCGATCGCGGGGGTCGGTGCCATCGTCGCCGGACGGCTCCTGGCCGCCACCGGCATCCCGTTCCCGCTGGCGATCCTGGCGGGCGGCCTCGCGGCGATCCCCGTCGCGCTCGCCGTGGGCCTGCCCGCGCTGCGCGCCCGCGGCGTCAGCCTGGCCATCGCCACCCTCGGCTTCGGCGTGGCGATCAACGCGGTCATCCTGCGCAACAGCGACCTCAACGGCGGCGCCGGCGGCCTGCAGGTCGGTTTCCAGTCGGTGTTCGGCCTCGACGTCGACTCGATCATCTACCCGGCCCGCTACGCGATCCTGTGCGGGCTGGTGTTCGTCCTGCTGGCGCTCGTGGTCGCGAACGTGCGACGTGGCCGGGTCGGCCGCCGGATGCTCGCGGTGCGCACCAACGAGCGCGCCGCGGCGGCCCTCGGCGTGGACGTGGCGTCCACGAAGCTCTACGCGTTCGTGCTGGCCGGCGTGGTCGCCGGGATCGGCGGCGTGCTCAGCGCGTTCCGCAACCCGACCCTCACCTTCGCCTCCTACGACCCGCTCACCTCCATCAACGGCCTGATCCAGTCGGTGATCGGCGGCATCGGATACGTGCCGGGGGCGCTGCTGGGCGGCGTCGGCCAGAACGGCGGCCTGGCCACCGCGGTCGCCAACACCTGGCTGTTCGACATCGCGCAGTACCTCGTGCTGGTCCTCGGCATCGGGCTGATCATCCAGGTGATCGTGCAGCCGAACGGCATCGCCGACGTGATCGCCCACCCCAAGCGCAAGGGCGAGCCGCGCCTGGAAGCGCTGCGCGCCCGGATCCCGCGCCCTTTCGCCCGCCGGCAGGCCGCCGCGGTCGACGCGCAGATCGCGGCGGCCCGGCGGACGACCGGCCACTCGTCGGGCGGCAGCCTGGAGGCACGCGACGTGACCGTGCGCTTCGGCAGCGTCGTGGCCGTGGACGGGGTGTCCCTGGACATCCGGCCGGGCGAGGTCGTCGCGGTGATCGGGCCGAACGGCGCCGGCAAGACCACGCTGATGGACGCCCTGTCCGGGTTCGTCCCCGCGTCCGGCACCGTGAGCCTGGACGGCCGGCCGATCTCCGGGCTGCCCGCGTTCCGCCGCACCCGCGCCGGCCTGACCCGCTCCTTCCAGTCGCTGGAGCTGCTGGAGGACATGACGGTGCTGGACAACCTGCGCTGCGCCGGCGACCCCGCCGACGCGGCGTCCTACCTGATCGACCTGGTCCGGCCGGGGCGCGGGCGGATCACCCCGGCGACCGTCGCGGCCATCGACACCTTCCGGCTCGCCGAGCACCTGCACCGGCTCCCCACCGAGCTGGCCTACGGCACCCGCCACCTGGTCGCGATCGCACGCGCCGTCGCCGCCGCGCCGAAGGTGCTGATGCTGGACGAGCCGGCGGCCGGCCTCTCCGAGGTCGAGCGCGCCGAGGTCGGCGACCTGATCCGGCACCTGGCCGACGACTGGCGCATCGCGGTGCTGCTGGTCGAGCACGACGTCGAGCTGGTGCGCCGCGTCTCGGACCGGGCGATCGCCCTCGACTTCGGGAAGCAGATCGCCGCCGGCACCCCGGACGAGGTGCTCGCCGACCCGCGCGTCGTCGAGGCCTACCTCGGCGGCGCGCAGCCGGCGCTCACCACCGCGCCCACGCCCGCGAGCACGCCCGCGACCACGCCCGCGAAGGAGCAGTCATGACCGCGGCCCTGCGCACCGCCGGCCTGTCCGCCGGATACGGCGAGGTCGCCGTCGTGCACGACCTCGACCTGGAGGTCCGCCCCGGGGAGATCGTCGCGCTGATGGGGGCGAACGGCGCCGGCAAGACCACCGCCCTGCTCACCGCCGCGGGGGCGCTGCGCCCGCTCGGCGGGGACCTCGAGGTGCTCGGGGCGTCCGACCCGCGCGAGGACCTGCGCGCCCGCGCGTCGCGCGGCCTCGCGCTGCTCACCGACGACCGGTCGGTCTTCCGCTCCCTCACCACCCGGGAGAACCTGCGGCTCGGCCGCGGCCCGATGGACCTCGCGCTCGCCGCGTTCCCCGAGCTGGAACGGCTGCTCGACCGGCCCGCCGGACTGCTGTCCGGCGGCGAGCAGCAGATGCTGGGCCTCGGCCGCGTGCTCGCCTCCCGGCCGAAGCTGCTGCTCGCCGACGAGCTGTCACTCGGGCTGGCGCCGATCGTCGTGCACCGGCTGCTCGCCGCCGTGCGCGAGCTGGCCGCCGCCGGCTGCGCGGTACTGCTCGTCGAGCAGCAGGTCCGGCTGGTGCTCGACGTCGCCGACCGCGGCTACGTCCTGCAGCGCGGGCGGGTCGCCCTGGCCGGGACCGGCGAGGAGCTGCGCCGCAACCGCGCCGACCTCGAACGCTCCTACCTCTCCGTGACCGTCGAAAAGGAGAAGGACTGACCGTGCTCGACCGCGACATCATCCAGAACCGCGGCTTCCGCAACGTGCCGGGCGGCTTCGAGCTGCGCCTGCGCAACCCCAACTACCGCGGCGTCGCGGGCAGCCTCCTCGACGGCGTCGAGGTGGTGGTGGACGGGCGCACGTGGGAGGACGACCGCACCCGGATCACCCTGCAGGGCCGCACCTTCACCCTCGACGAGCTGCGCGCGAGCACCGACGTGCGGTGGCAGCTCGACGAGGCCGCGACGGTCACCGTGCCGGAACCGGACGGGCTCGCGCCCGGCGTGCACGACGTCGAGGTGGCCGTGTACCTGCGCCGTCCGTACTTCCCGCCGTTCGTGTCCCGCTCGGTGTTCAGGGCCGCCGCGAAGCGGGTGATCGTGCCGGACGCCCCGTCCGGCGGCCTGCGCTACGGCGTCTCGCTCTACAGCTACTCCGGCGACATGTACACCTCGATGACGCTGGACGACGCGATGGCCGACATCGCCGACCTCCGCGCCACCGGCATCGAGATCCTCGGCGAGGGCAACGTCCCGGGCTACCCGTCGCCGTCCGCCGAATGGATCGACCGGTGGCACGCGCTGCTGGCCGAGCACGGGCTCACCGCGACCAACTACGGCTCGTGGGTGGACACCGCGATGTGGCGCGACCGCGACCTGACCGCCGCCGAGGCGGCCGAGCAGATCCACCTGGACCTGCGGCTCGCCGCGCGGCTCGGCTTCACCTCGATCCGCCCGAAGTTCGGCGTCGTCTCCGCCGACCTGGACCCGCACCCGGTGTGGGAGGAGGCGGTCGAGCGCAGCCTCGACCTGGCTCACGAGCTGGACATCGTCATCTGCCCGGAGATCCACAGCCCGACGCCGATCCGGCACCCGGTGACCCAGGGGTACCTCGACTTCATCCAGCGCACCGGCACGAGCCACTTCAAGCTGCTCATCGACACCGGCATCTTCCAGACCGCGCCCGTCGACGACGGGCACGAGGGCATCGAGGGCAAGAAGCGCCCCGCGTTCCTGGAGCCGCTGGCCGTGCCGATGGACGACCTCGTCGGCGTCCTGCCGCACGTCCACTTCATCCAGGCCAAGTTCTTCGAGATCGACGACGCCCTCACCGACCTGCACGTGCCGTGGGCGCCGATCGTCGGCACGCTGCTGCGGCACGGCTGGAGCGGCTGGCTGTCCAGCGAGTACGAGGGCCGCCGCGAGCCCGGCCGGGGCCGCGACCAGGTCCGCCGCCAGCACGCCCTGCTCCGCGCGCTCCAGAAGGAGGGCGCCCGATGACCCCTCTTGCCGGCGACCGGCGGAAAGGACGCTGATGGGCCCCCTCGACGACCAGGTGCTGCGCGACGACGCGCTCACCGCCACCCCGGACGGCCTCGACGTCGCCGTCCACACCCACTGGTACCGGGCGCTGCCGCTCTCGTGCGTGGTCCGCCTCGACGTGACCGTGGACGGCGCGGCGGTCGTCCCGGACGTCACGGTCAACGGCGTGCGCCGTACCCGGGACGAGCTGGCCGGCCTGACGGGCGAGTACTGGTTCACCACCGACCCGCTGATCCTGCACGTCCCCGGCACGGCGGGCGAGCACCGGATCGGGCTCGACGTCGGCCTGTCCATCCCCTACATCCTCACCGGCCCGGACCGCCTTCCGCTGCTGGCGGGCTGCCGGATCGACCGCACCCTGACCGCGAGGCGACCGTGACCGACACAGCACCGGGGCTCCCCCGCCTCGGCATCACCCTGTTCAGCCTCACCCTGGAGCAGCGCCGTCCGGGCACGGACCTCGTCACGCTGATCCGCGAGGTCGCGTCGCGCGGCCTGGGGCCCGGCCTGGAGATGGTCGCCTTCCAGAGCCTGCGCGGCTGGCCGCGTCCCGAGGCGTCCCTCGTCCGCACCGTCCGCGGCGTGCTCGACGAGACCGGGCTCGTGCCGTCGTGCCTGGCGATCAACCTGGACCTCGCGCTGCGTCCCGGCTCGCTGCTCATAGACGACGAGGCCTACGACTACCTCGCGGTCCAGTTGCGCGGCGCCGCCGCGCTGGGCTTCCCCGCGGTCCGTGTCGGCGCCGAGTGCGGACCGGACGTCCTCACCCGGCTGCTGCCGCTGGCGGAGGAGCTGCGGGTCCGGGTCGGCGTGGAGATCCACAGCCCGCTCACCCTGGACGCGCCGCCCGTCGCCGCCCTCAAGGACCTCTTCACGCGCCTCGACACCGGATGGCTCGGCTTCATCCCGGACTTCAGCGCGAGCATGCGCGCCGTCCCCGAAGCGGTGATCGACGCCCACCGGGCGGCCGGGATCGCGCCCGCGCTGACCGAACTCGCCCTGCGGGTGTGGGACGAGCCGGGACCGGCCATGGCCAAGTTCGGCGAGCTGGAGCGGCGCGCGGCCGCGCTCGGCGCCCGTCCCGACCAGATCGGGAACCTGAAGATGCTGCTCACCATGCACGGCCGGATGGATCCGGCCCGGTGGGCGGACTTCTTCCCGCACGTCGTCCACGTGCACGGCAAGTTCTACGGCGTCACCGACGGCCGGGACCCGTCGATCGACTACCCGGCCGTGCTCGCCGTCCTGCGCGAGCAGGAGTACACCGGCTTCATCTCCAGCGAGTACGAGGCGCACGCCTACACCGCCCGCCACAGCGCCTTCGACCAGGTCGCCGCCCACCAGCAGCTGTGCAAGAGCATCCTGGAGGCGCGATGAGCGGGTACGACGTCGTGATCGTCGGCTCCGGGCCGGTCGGCACCGCGATCGCGCGGGAACTGGCGGACCTGGACCCGGCGCTGCGGCTGCTCGTGCTGGACGCCGGGCCCGTGCTCGGCCCCGAGCCCGGCGGGCACGTCAAGAACATCGCGGACGCGGACGCCCGCGCAGCGGCGGTGGCGACGGTCACCGGGACCCGCACGCCGCCCGGCGCGACACCGCCGCGTCCCGGCACCGCGCTGATCGGCGCCCCCGCCATGCCGAACGCGGCCACCGCCACCAACGTCGGCGGGATGGGCGCGCACTGGACCTGCGCGTGCCCGCGCCCAGGAGACGACGAGATCCCCGACTTCGTCGACCCGGCGGCGTTCGGCACCGCCCTCACCCGCGCCGAAGAGCTCCTGCACGTCACCACGCACGCCTTCGACCGCGCGCCGCTGACCCCGACGGTGCGGAAGCTCCTTGGCGAACGGTTCGACCAGCCCGGCCGGCGACCGGTCGGCCCGATGCCGATGGCCGTCACCGTCGGCGCCGACGGCTCGCCGCACTGGACCGGCCCCGCCGTCATCGCCGGGGACCTCTGGCGGCGGCCCGGCGTGACGCTGCTCCCCGGCACGCTCGCGCGGCGGGTCCTGATGGAGGACGGCCGCCGCGCCACCGGCGTCGAGGTCGCCGACACCGCCACCGGCGCCGTGCGGCGGATCTCGGCACGTGCGGTCGTCGTGGCCGGTGACGCCCTGCGCACCCCGCGGCTGCTGTGGGCCTCGGGCGTCCGTCCCGCCGCGCTCGGCCGCTACCTCAACGACCAGCCGCAGGTCATGGCCGCCGCGCTGCTGGACGACCCCGGCGTCCCCGAC
Organism: Actinomadura sp. NPDC048394; assembly: GCF_040651755.1. Classification (NCBI taxonomy): domain Bacteria; kingdom Bacillati; phylum Actinomycetota; class Actinomycetes; order Streptosporangiales; family Thermomonosporaceae; genus Actinomadura; species Actinomadura sp. NPDC048394. The sequence continues at coordinate 15,151 of NZ_JBEZJL010000015.1, forward strand.
GCGTCGCCGGCCGGCACGGCGATCGTCCCCCTGTCGGGCGTCTCCTGGGTGCCGTACGCCGCCGACCGCCCCTTCCACGGGCAGGTCATGCAGCTGGACGCGTCACCGGTGCCCCTCGACCCGGGCGTCACCGTCCGGCCGGGGCAGGTCGTCGGCCTCGGCTGGTTCTGCCGCAAGCAGCTCTCCCCCGACGACCGCGTCTGGTTCGACGACGGCGACCTCGACGAGCACGGCATGCCGGCGATCCGCCTCGAGTACCGGCTGACCGCCGCCGACCACGCCGCCATCGCCGCAGCCACCACCGAGATCAAGGCGGCCGCGGCGGCGCTCGGCCGGCCGCTCGACGAACCGTTCGTCATGCCCGCGGGCAGCTCCCTGCACTACCAGGGCACCACCCGGATGGGTCCGGCCGACGACGGCACGAGCGTCTGCGACGCCACCGGCCGGGTCTGGGGCACCGGCAACCTCTACGTCGGCGGCAACAACGTCATCCCCACCGCCACCGCCTGCAACCCGACGTTGACCGCCGTCGCCTTCGGCGTGATGAGCGCCCGGGCGCTGCAGGCCCGGCTCCGCGCCGAGGAGGGCTCGTGACCAGGATCCTCATCGTGGGCAGCGGCCCCACCGGCGCCGCCTACGCCCGCCTGCTGACCGAAGCCCTGCCGTCCGCCGAGGTGGTCATGGTGGACGCCGGGCCCGTGCTGACGGATCCGCCCGGCATGAACGTCAAGAACCTCACCGATCCCGCCGCGCAGGCGGCCGCGCGCGACGCGTCCCAAGGGCCCGCGGGCACGGCCGGCGTGTCCGGCATCCCCGGCGGCAGCGTCGCCGAAGGGACCGTCACCGCCAGGCACGGCACCCACCTCATCGGGGGCCCGGCCGACGGCTCCGCCGGCATGCCTGCGGCGGCCGTGTCCACCTGCGTGGGCGGGCAGGGCGCGCACTGGACCTGCGCCACCCCCCGGCCGACCGGCACCGAACGCATCGCCTTCATCGACCCGTCCGAATGGGACGAGCACATCACCGAAGCGGAACGCCTGCTCCACACCACCGGCTCGGCGTTCGCCGAGTCCCCGCAGGCCGACGCCGTCCTGGAGCTGCTCACCGAAGCGTTCCCGGACGTCCCCGTGCGGCGGCTGCCGATCGCCGCGGACCCGCGGCCCGACGGCACACTGCGGTGGAGCGGCACCGACGTGGTGCTCGGACGCCCGCCAGAGAACACCTTCACTCTGCGCCCGCGCACGCTGTGCACCCGGCTGCTGGTCACCGGTAACAAGGTCACCGGCGCGACCCTGCAAGACCTGGATACCGGGACCTCGTACGAACTCGAAGCGGACGCCGTGGTCGTCGCCGCCGACGCGCTCCGCACCCCGCGGCTGTTGTGGGCCTCCGGCATCCGTCCGCCGGCGCTCGGCCGCTACCTCACCGAGCACCCGCTGCTCTTCGGCGTGGTCGCGGTACGCCCCGGAATCCTGCCCGCCGCACAAGCCCGGCGGATCGACCCGATCACCGCCGCCGTCAACCTCGGATACAGCGACGCGGAGCACCCGTTCCACGCCCAATTGATGTTCAGCCCCACCTGCCCCGTCCCGCTCCCGCCCGGCCACCCGCAGGCCGGCAACGCCGCCGGGTACATCGGCATGGGCTGGGGCGTGCGTAAATGGCCCCGCCCGGACGACCGCGTCACCTTCGACGACCACGCACCGGACGCCACCGGCCTTCCCGCCATACGCATCGCCTACGAACTCACGGAACGGGAGACAGCCGAACTGGAACGGGCACGGTCCGTCGCGATGCGGGTCGCCGCGCTATTCGGCGACTTCCTGCCGGGAATGCCTCGCGTCATGCCGCCCGGCAGCTCGCTGCATTACATGGGGACCTACCGGATCGGCCCCGCCGACGACGGCACCAGCGTCTGCGACTCGTACTCGCGTCCCTGGGGCATCGAAGGCCTGGTGCTCGCCGGCAACGGCCTGATCCCCACCGCCAACGCCTGCAACCCCACCCTGACCAGCGTCGCCCTCGCCGTCAGGGGAGCCCGCGCCCTCGCCGAATCCGCACGCGAAGGGGGTGCCGCGCGGGTCAGCGCGGGGTGAGTTTCAGCGTGGTGGCGCGGGCGGTGTCGTTGACCATGGGGTCGACGTACTGGCTGGCGTAGCGACCGTATTTGGTGCGGTAGGCGGAGTCGAGGCGGGCGTTGAGATCGGGGTCGCCGGCCGCATCGGTGAAGGTGACGTCCTTGGCGACGCCGCCGGAGCTGATGTGGCCGCGTCCGGTGGCACGGGCGGCGCGATACCAGGCGCCTTCACCGCCGCGATAAGAACGGACGTAGAGTTCCTCGCCGTCGCCGACCACCCAGATCGTCGTGGGGTCGCGCAGCTCGCGGTCGTCGCGCTGCGGCGCGATCTGCAGTTCGTCGGCGTTCGCGATCGTCTCCAGCTCCCGCGTGGTCCAGCCGCTCATCCTGTGCTCCTTGGTCCTCGTGTTGCCGATTGGCTCTAGTGGTGCCCACTAGGGTCGTTGCCCCGAAATCGGCCCGTTCACCAGGGACGCACCCAGAACATGCCGGCCGGTGCGGGGTGGCCGTTCAGGTCGGCCGTGGGCCGCCGGGATCCGCTGGAGGAACGCGTAATTCGGTTGCCCTGGGGAACGGATGAGCGCTGAATACTACGCATGGCCGATATCCAGGGCTCCTACGACGAACTGTTCAGCGCGGTGCCCGATGCGCTCGCCGAATTGCTGGACGGCGGAGACGCGGGCGGCTCGGTCGCCGTCTTCGTGGACGGGGAGCCCGTGGTGGACGTCTGGGGCGGATTCGCCGACGCGGAGCGCACGGTCCCGTGGCAGCGGGACACGATCGCCAATGTCTGGTCGGTCACCAAGACGATGACGGCGCTGTGCGCGCTGGTCCTCGCCGACCGCGGCGAACTCGACCTGGACGCACCGGTCGGCCGGTATTGGCCGGAGTTCGGCGCCGCGGGCAAGGAGAAGGTGCTGGTCAGGCATCTGCTCGCGCACACCGCGGGCCTTCCCGACTGGGACGGCCCGATCGAAGATCTTTATGACTGGCCGTCCGCGACCGCACGTCTGGCCGCGCTGGCGCCGCAATGGGAACCGGGGAGCGCGGCCGGATACCACTCGCTCACCCAGGGATTTCTCGTGGGCGAGGTGATCAGGCGGATCAGCGGCCGGAGCGTGGGCGAATTCTTCGCCCGCGAGGTCGCCGCGCCGCTGGGCGCCGACTTCCATATCGGGCTGCCAGCCGAGCACGATCACCGGGTGGCGCCGAGCGTCCCGCCGCCGGGCCGGGACGAGGACTATGCGGCCGGCGCGCCCGCTGCGACCGCGCCGCCCGGCGCCACCACCATCCGGGTGCGTGACGGCAACGGCGTCGCCTGGCGCCGGGCGCAGATCCCCGCGGCGAGCGGGTTCGGCAATGCCCGCTCGGTCGCGCTCGTGCAGTCGGTCATGGCCTGCGGAGGAGCGCTGCGCGGACGCCGCCTGCTGTCGCCCGCCGGCTGCGACCGTGCGAAAGAGGAACAGTTCCAGGGCGTGGACCGCCTCCTGGGCATGCCGGTCCGATACGGCCTGGGCTACGGGCTGTTCGGCGGTGCCCTCGGATGGGGCGGATGGGGCGGCTCGATCGTCATGATCGAGCCCGACGACCGGATGGCGGTGGCGTACGTGACCGCCCAGATGCGCGAGCCCGCGGACGACCAACGAGGCCTGCAGATCGTCATGTCCGCCTACGAGGGCCTCCAGGGCTTGCAGGCCTCTCGGTGAGGCCGTTGCCGATGATCCAGCCCATGCCGAAGGCGGAGAGCAGGCCGTTGCCGGACAGGTAGCCGTCGGAATGGGGGCCGGCCAGGCCGCACGCGGCGCCGCCGCCCGCGTAGAGGCCCGGGATCGGCTCGCCGGTCCCGTCCAGGACGCGGCCGGACGGGTCGATGACCAGGCCGCCCTGGGTGGTGAGCAGGCCGTGGGCGACCCAGGCGAGATGGTAGGGGGCGGTGAGCCGGCGGCGGCCGGGCAGCGGGGCCAGCGCGCGCCCGGTCTCATCGGCCGTCCGGCCCAGGGCGGCGGCGAGGTCGTCGAGGGTGGCGCAGTCGCGGACGGCGCCGGCGGCGAGGCTCTCGCGCATCATCTCCGACTCGCGGGTGGCGGCCATCGCGGTGGCGTCCCAGATCATCGCGGCGCGCTCGCCGGGCTGCCGTTGCAGGACGCCCGCCATGGACGAGTAGCCCTTCGACTCCTCGTCCACGAAGCGCTCGCCGTCCAGGTTCACCAGGACGGCGCCGTTGAACGGGAGGGCCGGGGACACGCGGGTGCCGTGGTCCACGACGACGAGGCCGGAGCGCAGGCCGGCGCCCATGTTCCGCACCTGGGCGCCGAGGCGCCCCGCCCAGCCGAGCGCGTCGCCGGTCGAGGTGGAGACACCGCCGTAGAAAGGGCCCCCGAGGTGCGGCAAGTATCGCTTGACGAGGGCCTGGTCGGCCGCGAAGCCGTCGGTGGCGAGGACGACCGCGTCGGCGCGGACGCGCTGCAGCAAGCCGTTCTGCGCGATGACGACGCCGGTGACCGCGCCGCCGTCCGCCACGAGGTCGACGGCGGGGGCCTCGTCGACGAAGGCGGCGTTGTCGCGGGCGTCGAGCAGGGCGCGCAGGTGGCGCATGAGCCGGGCGCCGCCGAGGCGGCCGGTGTCGGTGTGCAGGCGCAGGGCGGTCATCCCGGCGCGGGGCATGTCGGTGCCGATCTCGATCGGGTAGCCGGTGTCAGCGATCCATTCCACGATCCGCGGGGCGGCCTCGCAGAGCGCCTCCACCACCGGGCGCCATTCCTCGTCGCCGCTCGCGCGGAGGATGTCGCCGGCGTGCCGCTGCGGCGAGTCGTCGATGCCCGCGGCGGCCTGGAAGCGGGTCCCGCCGGCGGCGAGGGAGCCGGAGGAGATCGCCGCGTTGCATCCCTCGCGGATGGACTTCTCGAAGACGGCGACGACGCGGCCGGGGTCGCGGGCGGCCCGGAGGGCGGTCATCACGCCGCACGCCCCGCCGCCGATGACGGCGACGTCGACCTCGGTGTCCCAGGTCATGACAGGGTCCCGTTCGTGCCGTAGAAGTCGCGCGCGGCGTCGATCAGGGGGCGCGGTGGGCGCGCACCGTAGAAACCGGTCCGCGCCGGGGCGAGGCCGGTGGCCCGGTACTGCGCGGCGCGCAGCTCCGCGACGCGGACGCAGGTGCCGAGCGAGTCGAGCACCGGCACGTCGTCAACGCGAGACAGGCCCTGGTCAGCGAGGAAGACGTTGAGCGGCCCCTCGCCGGGGACGATGACGTTCGCGCCGTCCGCGATCGCCTTGCGCGCGGCGCGAGTGAACGCGTCGAGCAGCGGCTCCGGGTCGGCGTACGCCGCCATGACGTCGGTGAACTCCGCCTCGACCTGGACGATCGGCCCGGCGAGCTGGTCGAGCCGGTAGTTGCGCATGTTGCGGCGGAGTTGCGGTTCGAGGGCGGCGATGAAGTTGACGATCCCCACCCGGTCGCCGAGCGTCCCGGCCATCAGCACGGAGGTCTGCCCGAACGCGATGACCGGAATGTCGACGATCGTGCGGACCTCCTCGTACGCGGTGTCGGGAATGGTCGCGATGAGGAAGGCGTCGTAACCCTCGTCCTGCGCGCGCAGCGCCGCGTGCACGAACTGCTCCTTGTGCAGCCCGGCGAGGTAGGCGTAGCCGATGTGGGTCCCGGGATAGTCGGACGGATACGTGCCCGGCTTCATCCCGTGGAAGTCGATCTCGGTTCCGGGCGCGGCCTGCGACCGCAGGTGGCGGGCGAGCGCGTCGCGGTAGTGCGGGACGTCGTCGAGGACGGTGAAGGACTGGTGCCAGATCCGCACGCTCACACCCCCGCCGCGGCATGGGCGGCGGCGTTCGCGCCGGCGATCCGGCCGAACGTCGCGCCGCGCAGCACCGACGTGGAGCCGGTGTAGTTCGAGTAGTACAGCCCGGTCAGCTCCCCCGCCGCGTACAGGCCGGTCATGGGGTGTCCGTCGCGGTCGACGACCTCGGCGGCGGAGGTGGTCTTGAGGCCGCCGAAGCTGAAGACGTTCGCCGCCATGATCGGGTACGCGGCGAACGGTCCCTGTTCGATGGGCCGGCTCCAGTTCGACTTGGGGACGTCCAGCCCGGTGGTGGCGAGGCCGTCGGGCGCGCTGTGGTCGAAGCCGTCCGAGGCGGGGCAGGCCGCGTTGTACGTCTCGACGGTCTCTTCGACGGCCGCGGCGGGCAGGCCCAGCAGCCGGGCCAGTTCACCGATGGTCGGCGCGGTGACGGGCGGGACGTCGGTGCGGACGCCCGCCATCAGGTTCGGCACCGCGAGTCCCCGCTGGTCGAGGATCACCCAGGCGATCCCGTCGGCCTGGGCCTGGATGGCGCGGGTGGTGCGCTCGTACCAGGCGTCGACGGTGCCGCGCGCCTCGTCCACGAACCGCCGCCCGTCCTTGTTGACGAGGATCCCGTAGGGGAAGCAGAAGATCGCGGCCTCCGGCTCGCCGCTGCGCGGGTCGATCGGCTCGGCGTGGAAGAGCGCGAAGTTCCCGGCGGTGGCGGCGCCGAGCGCGAGCGCCATCTCCAGCCCCTCGCCCTTGTTGTAGTTGCCGCCCTTGGCGACGGGACGGCAGGTCAGCGCCTTGTCGCCGTGGTAGCGGGCCATCAGCTCGAAGTTGCCCTGGTAGCCGCCGCTGGCGAGGACGACCGCGCCCTCGAACACGGCGGGGCCGGCCGGGGTGTGCGCGGACACGCCGGTGACGCCGCTGCCGGAGAAGGCGAGCCGGCGGGCGGTGGTCGCGAAGTGGAACTCGACGCCGAGCCCGCGGGCGGCCTTGCCCATCGTCTCGACGATGGCGAGGCCGCCGCCGACCGGCGCCATCCGGGTCGTCGAGCGGGTGAGGAACGGGGTCGGCATGAAGTCGAACCGGACGCCGTGGCCGGACATCCAGCGCAGCGTCGGCGGCGCGTTCTCCGCCAGCACCGCGACGTAGTCCGGGTCGACGGTGTGGGTGGCGCGGTACAGCGCACCCTGCCGCCGGGGCGCGAGCGCCGCGTCGTTGACGATGGACGGGTCGGGATGGCCCATGAAGTCGTCGACGAGGGCGTCCTCGAAGCCGTCGGCGACCTCGTCCAGCGACTTCATCCGCAGGAACGCCTCGGTGTAGCGGGTGTTGCCGCCGGTCTCGGCCTCCGGGGAGCGTTCCAGCAGCGCGACGCGGGCGCCGTTCTCGGCGGCGGAGACCGCGGCCGACAGGCCCGCGACCCCGCCGCCGACCACGACGACGTCGTAGCGGTGGGTCTGTTCGGTCATGGCGTGGCGTCCCCTCAGAACTCGAGCTCGGCTGAGCCGATCACGGAGCCGAACAGCGGCAGCATGTTCGTCACGGAGAACTCGTGGAAGTCGGGCCGGAAGGAGGCGCACATGTCCTCGACCACGGTCACCTGGAGGCCGGAGTCGGAGGCGTGCCGCGCCGCCGACTCCACGACGAGGTTGGTGGCGACGCCGCCGAGGACGACCTCGGTGACGCCTTCGGCGGCCAGGACGTCCCGCAGCGGCGTCCCCACGAACGGGTCGACGCAGCCCTTGTCGATGACGGGCTCTCCGGCGACCGGCGCGAGCGCCTTGACGATCTGCGCCTCCGGGGAGTCGGCGAGCATCGCGCGCTGCTCCTCATAGGGGTCGAAGCGCGGCAGCCGGTTGGTGCGGAGCTTGTAGGACGGGTCGAATGCGAGCCGGATGTGGACGACGAGCGTCCCGGCCGCGCGGGCGGCGGCCAGCACCCGCTCGGCGGTGGCGAGGACGCCGCGTTCGGCGATCTGCGCGGCGAGCGGGGGCATCCGCAGGTGCGGCCCCTCCTCGCAGAGCGCGACCTGGTAGTCGAGCATGAGCAGGGCCTTCGTGGCGGTGGTCATCAGGGGTCTCCTTGGAGGGATCGGGCTACCAGGCGGACCAGCCGCCGTCGACGTACACGACCTGGCCGGTCATGTACGAGGCGGCGGGGCTCGCGAGCAGCAGCAGCGGGCCGGCGAAGTCGGTGGCGGGGTCGCCGAGGCGGCCGAGCATCGTGCGCTCGCCGAACCACGTCAGCCGGTCGGGGTCGGCGCCGAGCGCGGCCGTCATCTGGGTGGGGTAGAAGACGCCGGGCGCGAGGCAGTTGACGTTGACGCCGTGCGGGCCGAGTTCGGCGGCCAGCGCCCGCGTCACGTTCACGACGCCGGCCTTGGACGAGTAGTACGCCGACTCGGGGACGGGTCCGACGCGTTCGGCGTAGACGGTGGTGAGGTTGACGATCCGGCCGCCGCTCCCCTGCCGGGTGAGGGCCTTGCCGGCTTCGCGGCCGACCAGCCAGGTTCCGGTGAGGTTGACCCGGACGACCCGCTCGAACTCCTCGACCGTCGTCTCGTCGTACGGCTTGCGCAGCATGACGCCCGCGGCGTTGACGACGATGTCGAGCCGTCCGTGCGCGGCGATCACGTCCTGGAAGAGCGCGGCGACGGACGCCTCGTCGGTGACGTCGACCTCGTGCGCGCTCGCGCCGCGGTCGCGCGCTGTGGCGGCGAGGTCGGCGGCGCGGGACGGAAGGTCGGCGACGGCGATTCGCGCTCCGGCGTCGGCCAGCGCGTGCGCCGCGCGTTCACCGAGGCCGCCGGGGGCCACGCCGACGACCAGCGCGACCTGGCCGGTCAGGTCGAAGGCGGACGTCACCATTGGAGCTCGCTCTCCTCGCCGGCGGCGTTGCGGCCGGCGATCCGGCCGAAGACGCCGGACTTGCCGATGGAGGTGCCGGTCATGTAGCCGGCGCCGTGGAACCCGCCGGTGATCTCGCCGGCGGCGTACAGGCGCCCGATCGGCTCGCCCCACCAGTCGAGGACCCGCATCCGGGTGTCGACGGTGAGCCCGCAGTACGTCGCGAGCACGACGGTGCCGGACGGGTGGGCGTAGAAGGGCGGCTGGTCGATCGGCGTCCGCTCCCCCACGCCGCCGGACAGGTGGACGCGCCCGAACGCGTCGTCCCGTCCGGACGCGATCGCGGCGTTGTAGTCCGCGACGGTGCGCCGCAGGGAGCCGTCGGGGAGGCCGATCTCGGCCTCCAGGCCTGCGATCGTGCCGGATTTGAGCAGCATCCCGGCCCGCTCGCGTCCCGCGAACTCGTAGATCGGGACCTCGTCGTTGGCGAGGGCCATCGTCCGGGCGTCGAAGACCTGCCAGGTGGTCACGCCGGGCTGGGCGAGCGCGGCGTCGCCGATCTCCTTGTAGTTCCGCGACTCGTCCACGAAGCGGCGGCCTTCTCGGTTGACCGCGATCGCGCCCTTGTAGACGGCGAGGATGCCGGTGCCGTCCTCATCGGGGTGCTCGATGTGGAAGTGCCCGTAGGTGCCCTTGATGTACGGGGTGTCGCGGATGCCGGCGCCGAGCGCCATGGCCATCGTGAGGCCGTCGCCCTGGTTACCGGCGCCGCCCTGGCGGAGCGCGTGCTCCATCTGCGGCGCGAAGGTGGCGAGCAGGTCCGGGTTCATCGAGAACCCGCCGGTGGCGAGGACGACCGCGTCGGCCGGTACCTCGCGGCCGTCGGCGAGCCGGACGCCGGTCACGCGGGCGCCGTCGTGCAGCAGCCGGTGCGCGGGCGCGTTGAGCATGATGCGCGCGCCGCGTTCACCGGCCGCCTTGAGCAGCAGCTCCAGCATGCGCGTGGTGTCGGCGGGGTGGCTGCGCGGCGCCGACTGGCCGGACGCGGCGTGGATCTCGCCGTACCGGACGCCGTGGTCCTTCAACCACCGGTACGTCTCCAGCTGGTGCTCGCAGTACAGGTCGACGAGCGCCGGGTCGTTGCGTCCCTGCCCGACGTCGAGGAGGTCCTTGCGGAGCAGGTCGACGGAGTCGGCGATGCCCTGCTCGGCCTGCTCGTCGGTGCCGGCGAACGCGGACAGGCCCGCCGACTTCACCGTGGAGCCGCCGATCTCGCCGGTCTTCTCCAGCAGCAGCGCGTACCGGCCCGCCTCGGCGGCGGCGAGCAGCGCGGCGCAGCCGGCGAGCCCCGCGCCCAGGACGAGGACGCCGACGCGCTCGGGAAGCTCGGTCTCGACCGGCAGGCCGGCGACGGAGCTCACGAGATGCTCCCGAGCTCCCGGTCCAGCGCACTTTCGGCGGCGCTGAAGCGGGGCAGGTTGAACAGGCTCTGCCGCTGCTCCCAGCTCGCCATCCGGCCGGCGCGGGACGCGGTCTCGCCGTGCTCCTTCAGGTGCGCCAGCGCCTCCTGTCCGGCGAGGTGCATCGAGCGCATCAGGTAGTTGGCGAACAGCACGATCCCGAAGCCCAGCTCGGCGTACTCCGCCACGCTCAGCTGCGGGGTCTTGCCGCCCTCGACCACGTTGACGATCAGCGGGACGCCCGCCAGCTCGCGCCCGACGAGGGCCAGCTCGTCGACCGTCCGGGGCGCCTCGACGAACAGCACGTCGGCGCCGGCCTCGGTGTAGGCGCGGCCGCGCTCGATCGCCTCATCGATCCCGTACACGGAGCGGGCGTCCGTGCGGGCGATGATCACCAGCGCGTCGTCGGTGCGCGCTTCGCACGCCGCCGCGATCTTGGTCTGCATGTGCCCGGACGGGATCAGCGCGTGCGCGTCGAAGTGGCCGCACCGCTTGGGCATCTCCTGGTCCTCCAGCTGGAGGCCGGCCACCCCGGCGCGCTCCAGCAGGCGGACGGTGCGCATCGCCGCGAGCGGGCCGCCATAGCCGGTGTCCGCGTCGCAGATCAGCGGGACGCGGGTCGCCTCGGTGAGCCGTCCGGCGTGCTCGGCGACCTCGGTCTGCGAGATCAGCCCGATGTCGGGCAGGCCGTAGGCGGCGTTGGCGAGCCCGGCGCCGGTCGCGTACACGGCGGCGAAGCCGGCGTCCTCGACGAGCCGGGCGCCGAGGGCGTCGGTCGCGCCCGGCAGCACGAGCGGCTCGATCGCCGCGCCCGGCCCGCCGGCCGTGGCGGCGGCGAGCGCGGCGCGCAGCGCGACCCGCTTGTCGCGGGCGCCCGGGCCGGGTCCGACCCCGGTCAGCGACGAGAGCAGGCCCGGCTCCCAGGGTGGGGTATGCGGCACAGCACCTCCTCCATGGAGTGATTACTACAGACGTTAACCGTGACACCAGTCACCACCCGAACGCAACCCGCCCGCCGAGGGCGGGACGAGGCGCTGTTCTGACCGGCTGCTCAATGACGACTCGACGCAACGCGGTGAACGGATCGGGCACGCGAGGGTCTTGCGTTCCCTGGAGCGAGCACTCTACGGTTCCGTGTAGTGACTGTTACAGAGATGCCGGTCACGCTTTCCCCACGACCGAAGGAACGTCACCGATGACCGTCCTGGACGAGATCCGCCGGCTGGAGCCGGAGTTCCGCACCGAGGAGGATCTCTCGGCCGAGCAGCGCGCGCTGACCGGCCGGGCCTTCACGTACATGCGCGAGACCGGGCTGATGCGCGGCCTGCAGCCCAAGCGCTGGGGCGGCGCCGAGCTGTCGCTGCGCGACCACCTCACGAGCGTCTACGAGCTCGGCCGCATCGCCCCGTCCGCCGGCTGGGTCGCCGGGGTCATGGGCTCGCACCCGTGGCAGCTCGCCCTCTTCCCCGAGGAGACGCAGGCCGAGATCTGGGAGTCCGACCCGGACTGGAACGCCTCGTCCTCCTACGCCCCGACCGGGAAGATCGAACCGGTCGACGGCGGGTACCGCGTGCACGGCCGCTGGTCGTTCTCGTCCGGCTGCGACCACGCCCAGGGCGTGATCCTCGGCGGGTTCGCCGGGAAGGTCGAGGTCGCGCCGGGCGTCGAGGTGCCGAACTACGGGTCCGCGCTGCTGGACCGCGACCAGTACGCCATCGAGGACACCTGGCACGTCCGCGGCTCGCGCGGCACCGGCAGCAAGGACATCGTCGTCGACGGCGCCTTCATCCCCGAGCGCCGCTTCCTGTCCAGCCCGCTCTACGAGTACAACCCCGACCGTCCCGCCCCCGGCATGGAGACCAACACGAGCACGCTCTACAAGGTGCCGTGGGCGGTCATGTTCAACCTGGTCCTCGTCGCGCCGATGCTCGGGCTCGCCCGCCGCGTCCTCGACGACTGGACGGCCGACACCCGCGTCCGCAAAGCGAACTGGGGCGGCACCTACGCCGACGACCCGCTGATGCAGATGCACCTGGCCGAGGCCGAATGGGTGCACGACGCGGCCGTCATGAAGATGTACGACGCGATCGACACGATCACCGAGGCCGCCGAGGCCGGCACCTTCCTGGACAAGCGGCAGCGCGCCCGGCTGCGGTGGAACATCACCAAGGGCTGCCAGGAGACCGGCTTCGCGATCAACAAGCTGATGCGGGTCGCGTCCGGCCGCACCGTCTTCGTCGACCACCCGCTGCACCGCCTCTACCAGGACGTCATCGCCGAACTCGGCCACGCGTTCCTGGTCTCCGACGGCGTCGGCCAGTACTACGGCGCCGCACTCCTCGACTCGTCCGCCCCGGAGGTCATGCTTTGATTTCGCAACTCGCCTATCTCGGGATCGCGTCGCCCAAGGCCGAGGAGTGGCGCGACTACGCCACCCGGCTGCTCGGCGCGGTCATCGCCGGCGACGGACCGGACGGCGCCGTCCGCGTCAAGGTCGACGACAAGGGCTACCGGATCGCCGTCCACCCGGCGGAGCAGGACGAGCTCCGCTACATCGGCTGGGACTGCGGCAACGAGACCGACCTGCGCGCCTACGCCGCCGAGCTGCGCGGCAAGGGCGTCGAGCTGCACGCCGGGACCGCCGAGGAGCTCAAGGAGCGGCAGGTCACCGAGCTGCACTGGTTCACCGACCCGTTCGGCAACCGGCACGAGCTGGTCTGGGGCCAGTACTCGCACCCGAACTCGTTCTTCCCCGGACGTCCCATGCGCGGCCGGTTCGTCACCGGCGACCTCGGCCTCGGCCACGTCGTGCTGATCGTGCCGGACCTGGAGAAGGCCAACGCGTTCTACGCCGGGACGCTCGGCTTCCGGCTGTCGGATCGGGTGAAGAGCGACATCTTCAACCTGCGCTTCTACCACTGCAACGGCCGCCACCACTCGCTCGCGGTCGCGGAGATCCCCGGCATGACGGGGATCAACCACCTGATGCTGGAGGTCGAGTCGTTCGACGACCTCGGCACCGCGATCGACCTGTTCACCGCCGACCCGGAGCGGGAGATCCTGCTGTCGCTCGGCCGGCACACCAACGACCTGATGACGTCGATCTACGTGCAGACGCCGTCGTCGATGCAGATCGAGTACGGGTACGGCGGGATCACCGTCGACGACCTGACGTGGGTCGCGGGCAACCACGACCTGCCGTCGATCTGGGGCCACCACCGCTCGCAGGCCTACATCGACGGCCCGCCCGGGATCTTCCGCACCGTGACCGGCGAGGAGGCGGGCGAATGACCGCCGCGATCCGCACCGAGGACGTCGCGATCGGCGGCGGCCGCCACCTGCGCGTCAACCAGACCGGCACGCCGGGCACGCCCGCCCTGCTGTTCCTGCACGGCTCCGGGCCCGGCGTCACGGCGGCGTCGAACTGGCGCGAGGTCATCCAGGGGCTCGGCGACACCTACCACTGCATCGCGCCCGACATCCTGGGCTTCGGCGACTCCAGCCACCCGGACCCGCAGCCGCAGGGCTTCACCGCGCAGGCCGAGGTCCGCATCGATGCGCTGCTGGAACTCATGGACGTGCTGGACCTGCGGAAGGTCGTCCTGGTCGGCAACTCGATGGGCGGCATGTACGCGCTGCGCATCGCGCAGCTCCGCCCGGACCTCGTCGGCAAGATCGTGCTGATGGGCTCGGGCGGCATGCCGGGCCTGGAGCCGACCCCCGACCTGATCAAGCTCATCACCTACTTCGACGATCCGACCGTCGAGGCGATGGCCGACCTGCTCATCCGGTTCGTGCACGACAAGAGCGCCTTCGGCGACACGGTCGAGGCGGTCGCGGCGGAGCGGATGCCGATCGTCCGGCGGCCCTGGATCGAGGCGGGGCACCGGGCCATGTTCGGGCCGGAGATGCTCGCCTTCGGGCCCGACGACCTCGCGAAGATCGACATTCCGGCGCTGGTCGTGCACGGCCGCCAGGACGTCATCGTGCCGCTCGAGTGCGGCTACTACCTCGCCGAGCACCTGCCGCAGGCGGACCTCTACGTGATCAACAAGTGCGGCCACTGGACGCAGATCGAGCAGGCCGCGCGCTTCCAGGCGATCGTGCGGACGTTCGTCGGGGACGGAACGGAGTGACCATGAGCATGATCGACAAGGCGCGGGCCGCGGCGCCCGCGCTCGCCGCGGCCGACGCCGCGAGCGCCGAGCGGGGGAACCTCACCGCGGACGCCGTCGCGGCGCTCGACTCGACGGGCGTCCTGCGGGCGCTGCAGCCGGCCCGGTGGGGCGGCGGCGAGGCCCACCTCGCCGAGTACGCCGAGACGGTGATCGAGATCGGCCGGGCGTCGGCGTCCGCCGGCTGGGTCGCGTCCGTCGTCGGCGTCCACCCGTGGCAGATCGCGCTGTTCCCCGAGGAGACGCAGAAGGAGGTCTGGGGCGACGACCCGGCCCGCCGGATCGCCTCGTCCTACACGCCGACCGGGAAGATCGAGAAGGTCGCCGGCGGCTACCGGGTGTCGGGCCGGTGGAGCTTCTCCTCCGGCAGCGGGATCTGCTCCGGCGTCATCCTCGGCGGCATCGCCGGGCGCCGCGAGGTGAACGGCACCGAGTACCCCGACTTCACGTCGGTGATCCTCGACGAGGCCGACTACCGGATCGAGGAGACCTGGAACGTCGCGGGCCTGCGCGGCACCGGCTCCAACGACATCGTCGTGGACGAGGTGTTCGTGCCCGAGCACCGCGGCCAGTCGCACGTGTACTACACGCACGGCCTCGGCACCCCGCTGCCCGGCCAGGAGCTCAACGACGGGCCGCTGTACCGGACGCCGTGGGCCGTCACCTTCAACCTGATCATCGCGGCCGGGGCGCTCGGCGCCTGCCTCGGCTTCTACGACCAGTGGGTGACCGAGACCCGCGCCCGCCGCACCAACTACGGCCAGCTCCTCCGCGAGGAGCCCGTCGTGCAGGACCACCTGGCCGAGGCGGCCTGGCAGCTCGACGCCGCCGTCCTCAAGGTCAAGCGGACGGCCACCGAGCTGATGGAGCACGCCGAGCGCGGCGAGATCCCGTCCCTGGAGCAGCGCGCGTTCTGGCGCTGGGACATCGCCCGGTCCGCGAACGCGGCGGTCGACACCGTCCAGGCGCTGATGCGGGTCTCCTCCGGCCGCTCCGCCTTCGTCGACCACCCGCTCCAGACGAGGTTCCAGGACGCCATCGCGGCCGGTAGCCACGCCTTCCTCTTCGACGACCCCCTCGCGAAGGCGTGGGGCGGCCGTCACCTCGGCGCCGAGAAGCTCGCGGAGGTGCACCTGTGATCACCTCGTCCGACGTCGCCGTCAAGGTCCGCGGCGGCGAGCTGACGTTCCGGCTCCACGAGACCGGTGAGCGGGGCTCGGAAGCCGTGCTGTTCCTGCACGGCTCCGGGCCCGGCGCGACCGGGCTGTCGAACTGGGAGCGGATCATCACCGATCTCGGGCCCCGGTTCTGGTGCCTGGCACCCGACCAGATCGGCTTCGGCGACTCCTCGCATCCCGCCGACGCGCCGCGCGGCATGGGCCCGTTCAACGAGCTGCGCGCCGAGGCGCTGCTGGCGCTCGTCGACGGCCTCGGCCTGGAGAAGGTCCACCTCGTCGGCAACTCGATGGGCGGCCAGCTCGCCCTCCTGATGACCCTCGCCCGGCCGGAGCTCGTCGGCAAGATCCTGCTGATGGGCAGCGGCGGCGCACCGGACATGCCGGTCAGCCCCGGACTCGCGCACCTCCGCGAGTTCTACGCGAGCCCGAGCGCCGCGTCCCTCAAGGGCCTGCTCAGCGAGTTCGTGTACGACCTCGGCCCCATGCGCGGCACCATCGACCGCGTCGTGGCCGAGCGGATGGCCTACGTGAACCGCGAGGACGTCCGCCGCTCGCACGAGGCGTCGTTCGACCCGGACGGCGCCCGCCGCTTCTTCACCCCCGAGGAACTCGCGACCATCACCCACGACGTGCTGTGCGTCCACGGGCGCGACGACCGGATCATCCCCGTCGACGCGAGCAGGTACTTCGCCGCCGCGATCCCGAACGCGAACCTGTACGTGCTCGGGCGGTGCGGGCACTGGACGCAGATCGAGCACCCCGAGACCTTCGAGCGGCTCCTGACGGGCCTCATCGACGGCCGTATATAAGGAAGCACATTGCGCATCGCCAACCACGCGGGACGGGCCGTGCTCGTCGTCTCCGACGGCAAGGGCGCGGACATCGCGACCGCCTCGGACGGCCGCTTCGGCCCCGACCCGCAGAGCCTCTACGACCAGTGGGACGCCTTCACGGCCTGGGCGGCGACCGCCGCGCCCGTCCCCGACGTCGAGATCGACGCGGCCCGGCTGGGCTCGCCGTCGCCCGCGCCGTCCCAGGTCGTCGCGATCGGGCTGAACTACGCCGACCACGCCGCCGAGACCGGCTTCGAGCCGCCGACGGACCTGCCGCCGGTCTTCACGAAGTTCGCCTCGTCCATCACCGGCCCCTACGGCGAGATCGCCCTGCCCGGCGGCGGCCACACCGACTGGGAGGTCGAGGTCGTCGCCGTCATCGGCCGCACGGCCCACCGCGTCACCGCCGACGCGGCCTGGGACCACGTCGCCGGCCTCTCCGCCGGCCAGGACCTCTCCGAACGGATCCTGCAGTTCACCGGCGAGGCCCCGCAGTTCGGCTTCGCCAAGTCCTATCCGGGCTTCGCGCCGATCGGCCCCTGGCTCGTTACCCTCGACGAGATCCCCGACCGCGACGACCTCGCGCTCGGCTGCGCGATCGACGGCGAGACGGTGCAGGACGGCCGCACGTCCAAGCTGATCTTCTCCATCCCCCGGACGATCGCGAAGCTGTCGGAGGTCATCACCCTGCGCCCGGGCGACGTCATCTTCACCGGCACCCCCGACGGCGTCGGCCTGGGCAGGACCCCGCAGCGCTTCCTGCGCCCCGGCGAGACCCTCCGCACCTGGGTCGAGGGCATCGGCGAGATGGAGCACACCTTCCGCTAGTCGCTACAGGCCCCTGCTGTTCCCCGGGGCGCCGACGGCACCGTCGCCCGGTTCAGGCGGCCGGGCTCTTCTCCACCCCGGCTGGCCTGCCGGCCTCCTGTCCGGCGGGCTCGGCGGGGGCGGATCCGGTGCGTCCGGGGAGGAGCAGGGTCAGCGGGACGGCGACGGCGGTGAAGCCGACCGACCACCAGAACGCCGTGGAGAACGCGCCGGCGAGCGCGTCCGGCGTGCGGGCGCCGGACGCGGTGTGCTGCAGGATGACCGCGAGCACGGCCGTGCCCACGGACCCGCCGATCTGCATCGCCACGCGGGAGATGATGCTGGCGTGCGGGATGTCGGCGCGGCCCAGCCCGGCATAGCCCGCGCTGGCCAGCGGGATGTTCACCGAGCCCATACCGAATCCGCGGACCAGCAGCGCCGCCATGAGCGGCACGATGGAGGTGCCGGCGGAGACGAACGCGAACGGCACGGTCGCCGCCGTGACCACGGCGAAGCCGGTGAAGGCGACCCAGCGCGGCCCGTACCGGTCGGTGCACCTGCCGGCGATGGTGCGGGACATCAGCGTGCCGACGCCCTGCGGGATCAGCAGCAGCCCGGCGCCCAGCGCGTCCTCGCCGCGGACCCGCTGCAGGTACAGCGGCAGCAGCAGCATCGCCCCGTAGAGGGTGGCGCCGGCCAGGAAGCTCAGCGCCGACGACGACGCGAGCGGCCGGTGCCGGAACAGCCCGACGTCCACCAGCGCCCTGGACGAGCGCGGCACCGCCCACGCGACGAACCCGCCGATGAGGGCCACGCCCGCCAGCACCGGCACCACGACCTGGACGCGGGCGGCGCCGTCGCCGCCCTCGACCTGGGACAGCCCGTAGATCACCGCGGCGACGCCCGGGGACAGCAGCAGCAGTCCGACGGCGTCCAGGCGGGCGCGGCGGGCGCCGGGGGCGGGGTGGTCGTCGGGCAGGTTCCGCAGCGCCAGCCAGGCGCCGACGGCGCAGAACGGGATGTTGACCAGGAACAGCCAGCGCCAGTCGCCGACGTGCAGGATGATCCCGCCCAGCACCGGGCCGAGGATCGGCCCGAGCGAGGCGGGCAGGGTGACGGTGGCCATGACCCTGCCGATGTTGCGGCCGCCGGTCGCCTGCATGATCAGGGTGACCATCAGCGGCATCATCACGCCGCCGCCGACGCCCTGGACGACGCGGAACACGATCAGGCTCGGCGCGTCCCAGGCCAGCGCGCACAGCACCGAGCCGAGCAGGAAGACCCCCAGCGCGGCCGTCCACAGCCGCCTGCCGCCCAGCACCGACTGCGCCCAGCCGGCGATCGGGATGGTGACGAACATCGCCAGCAGGTAGCCGGTGCTGATCCACTGGATGGTGCCGAGGGACGCGCCGAGGTCGCGGCCCAGGTCGTTGATCGCGATGCTGACGATGGTGGTGTCGAACACCACGGCGAGCGCGCCCACGATGACGGTGAACGCCAGCCGCCAGACCGCCGGGTCGACACGGTCGCCGGGGACGGCCGCCGTCCTTTCGGGAGCACTCACGGAACTCCTAAGATACAGAGGTGTGTCTTGAGCTCCGACCGTAGGCGCTCCCGATAAGATGCGCAAGTGTTCCCTATTTGCGGAGGGTGAGATGGCCGAGCGGCGCCGAGGCCGGGCCCTGGAGGACGCGCTGCTCGACGCGGCCTGGCAGCAGCTGACCGAGAACGGCTACGCCAACTTCACCATGGACGCCGTCGCGGCCCGCGCCGGCACGAGCCGTCCCGTGCTCTACCGCCGCTGGGCCGGCCGGCACGAACTCCTGCACGCCACCCTCGCCCACGTCAAGGAGCGCACCCACCTGGACCTGCCCGACACCGGCACCCTCCGCGGCGACGTCCTGGCCGTGATGAAGCAGGCCAACGGCACCAGTACCGGCCTCACCGCCGTGATGACCGTGCACCTGGCCGAGTACTACGAGGAGACCGGCACGAGCCCGGCCGAACTCCGCGAGGTGCTCCTGGCCGGCCGCCGCCCCCTCCTGGACGTCCTCTACGCCCGAGCCGCCGAACGCGGCGAGATCGACCCCGCCCACCTCACCGACCGCATCAAATACCTGCCCTTCACCCTGCAGCGGCACGAGATCCTGATGACCCTGAAACCCGTCCCGGACGCCGTCCTCGAGGAGATAGTCGACACGGTCTACCTCCCTCTCGTCCACGCCCGCCCTCCGCTGCCGGCGCCTTGAGCGGTCATCCGTCCAGGAGGCCGAGGTCACGCAGGCTTCCGGCCGACTCCACGATCATCGTCTCGACGGGGCGCGGCCGCCGGCCGAGTTCCGTCCGGGCCCGGTCGTTGCGGATGACCGGGCGCGACGGCTCGTCGCCCGGCTCCTCCTCCGCGGGCACGCGCGGCAAGCGGGCGGCGCAGGATCGCGGCCACCTCCAGGAGGCAGATCGGCCACGTCGCGGACGTCGACGATGCCGAAGCGCAGCCGCGGCGCGCGGCTCATCGCGCCGTCGAGCATGGCTTTGACCAGCTGCATCGAGGAGCCCGGGACGGACGTGAGAGCGGGCCCGAAGATGCCCGTCGGGTTCACGGCGACCAGTTCGGTGCCGCCGTCCCCGCCGTGCGCGCGGCGCGCAGCACCCGCAGCGTGCCCTCGCGGGCGAGGACGATCAGCTCGTCCGGGTCGTCGGGCTGGCCGGCCGGGATGGCCGAGGCGACATGGTGGACCTCCGCGCCGCCGTGTCGCACGGCCGCGCGCACGCCGGCCTCGTAATAGCGCAGCGTCGGCTCGCTGAGCCCCGTGCGCCGGGAGACTTCCTGGATGGTGAAGGTGCGCATGGACGGCAGCAGAACACACCTCAAGCGCTTGAGGTCAAAGCCCGCCGAAGGTCCAGCCGATCGCCTGCCGCTGGAGTTCCTCCATGAGGACGGAACTGCCGGGTGACGCGGTGGCGGGCTGCTGCGGGGCGACCGTGGCGTACGAAACCGTCGGGTCGGCGGGGTCGGCCGGGTGAGCGAGCGCGCCGCCGAACCTCAGATCTCCGGCGAACCACAGCACGCCGTAGCCGTCTGTCAGGGATCTCCAGGTGGCGCGCTGGAGCCGGGTCTTCAGGACGGCCGCCGCGTTCTCCTCCGGGTCCAGGAGGAACACGTGGACCAGCGCCGAAGGGTTCGCGTGTTCCCGGACGAGCTCCACGCGGCATGGCCAGACCTGCCACGGCTGCTCGGCCAGAACGCCTCTGAGCCGGCGTGCCTCCGGTGCCGTCAGCCCCTCGCCGCCCGGGCCGCGCACCCGCTCCTGGCTCCTCGCCGCCAGCCATATGAGCAGCAGGGCGGCCTCCCCCGCGAGCACTCCGCCCAGGAGGCCGGGGAAGGACAGTTCGTCCCCGAGGACGATGATCATGCCCACGGCCATCGCCACGCCGCACACCGCGACGCCGATGAAGAGCACCCGGTCGAGACGTGCGGCCCTGTCGAGCTGGCCCAGGACGGACGGGGTGGCGGTCGCCGCCGGCTCGGGAGAGACCGCGTAGCCGAACCGCCTGGCGAGCATTCCTACCTCCGATGACCAGCGGCGTCCGAGATGCCACTGATCATCATCCACGCAACGCGCGCACCCCAACAAGCGGGACAGGATGACAGGAACCGGTCGCCGTGGAGGGAACCTTTCCGGTGCCCGGGGTGGTCAGAAGAGGTCCCAGAAGTCGGTGCGGTCGCGCATCGCGGCCGCGGTCTCTTCGAGGATCACGCTGCCGGAGCGCATGGCGTAGGCGCGGTCGGCGATCTTGAGGGCCTGCTTGACGTTCTGTTCGAGGAGGAGGATGCCGAGGCCCTCGTCGTCGGCGAGGGAGCGCAGGCGGCCGAAGATGGCCTCGACGACCGAGGGCGCGAGGCCGAGGGACGGTTCGTCCAGCAAGAGCAGGCGGGGGCGGGCCATGAGGGCCATGCCCAGGCTGACCATGCGCTGCTGGCCGCCCGACATCGAGCCGGCCGGCTGCTTCCAGCGTTCTCCGAGGATCGGGAAGAGCTCCTTCACCGTCGCGAGGCGCTGCGCGGTGCCGGAGCCGGACGGGGCGTTGGCGGCGCCGAGCAGGAGGTTGTCGTGCACCGACAGGTCGGGGAACACGAACCGCTCGGACGGGATCATCGCGGCGCCCGCCGCCACCGCCTTGCGGACGGGCCGGCGGGTGGTGTCCCGGCCGGCGATCCGGACCGTCCCGGCGCGCGGGCGGACGGCCCCGAGGACGGCCCTGATCGTGGTCGTCTTGCCCGCGCCGTTGTGCCCCATCAGGGTCACGATCTCGCCCGCCTCGACGCGGAGGCCGACGCCGTGGAGCACCTCCTTGCGGCCGTAGCCGGCGACCAGGCCGCTCACGTCGAGCAGCGGCGCGCTGTTGTCGGGCATCGGTGTCCTCCTCGTCACTGGGCGCCGAAGTACGCCTCGGCGAGGCGGGCGGAGCCGGTCAGCTCGTCGAGCGTGCCGGACGCGGTGATCTCGCCGAGCTCCATGAAGCAGGTGTGGTCGGCGAGCTGCCGGACGACGTCGAGGTTGTGCTCGACCAGGCAGACGGTGCGGCCCTCGTCGCGGACGGCGGCGACCATGGCGAGCATGGTCTCCACCCAGGCCGCGTCGACGCCGGAGGCCGGTTCGTCGAGCAGCAGCACGTCGGCGCGGGTCGCGAGGGCGCGCGCGAGCGAGACGAGCTTCGCCTGCCCGTAGGACAGCGCGTCGGCGGGCGTCGCGGCCTCGTCCGCCATGCCGACGAACTCCAGCCACCGCATCGCCTCCGCGGCGGCCTCGCGGTCCGCGCGGGAGACACCGCGGCCGGGCGTGAACAGCGGGCCGAGCCGCTCCCCCGGCTGCCCGGGGACGGCGAGCATGACGTTCTCCAGGCAGGTCAGCCGGTCGAGCAGCCGGACGTCCTGGAAGGTGCGCACCAGCCCGGCGCGGACGACCAGGTCGGGGCGCATCCCGACCAGCTCGGCGCCGTTCAGCGTCACCGAGCCGGTGTCGGGGACGACGGTGCCGGTGAGCAGGTTGAACGCGGTCGTCTTGCCGGCGCCGTTCGGGCCGACGAGCGCGGTGATGGTGCCGCGCCGCAGTTCGAGGTCGATGTTCTTGGCGGCGGTGATGCCGCCGAAGCGCTTGGAGAGCCCTTCCGCACGGAGCACGACGTCGGCCTCGTCGTAGGGCGTCCGGGCGGGCGGCTCGGGGCGCGGGGAAGCCTGCGCTCGTGACTCGGGGGCGGGGACGGCGACCTTGCGGGCGCGTTCGGGGAACAGGCCCTGCGGCCGGACGAGCATGACGAGCAGCAGCAGCGCGCCGTACAGCACCACCTGCACCAGCGCGGCCTGGGTGCTCTGCACGGCGAGGACCTGGCGCAGCACCGGCTCGATCATCGTGAGGACGATCCCGGCCGCGATCGAGCCGACGAGGTTGGCGTTGCCGCCGACGATGACCATCGCGAACACCGCCATGGCGAGCGGGAACCCGTAGGCCGACGGGGTCGCCTGGCCGAGCCAGCCGGAGTAGAGGCCGCCGACGAGCCCGGTCAGCCCGCTGGTGATCGCGAAGATGCCGATCTTGTAGCCGAAGGTGTTCTTGCCGAGCGCGCGCGTCGCGACGGCGTCCTCGCGGATGCCCTTGAGCACCTGCCCGTAGGGGGATTCGCCGATGCGCCGGCAGATGGCGAAGACCAGCGCGAGCGCCACCGCCGACGGGATCAGCCAGTCGGCCGGGGTGTCCAGCTCCTTCCCGAACAGCCGGAGGCCGTCGACGCCGGTGATGCCCGTGACGCCGCCGAGGGCGTCGAAGGTGGCGAGCACGCCGATGATCCCGAGCGAGAACGCCAGCGTCATCAGGATGAGGAACTCCTCGGCGAGCCCGAGCGCGATCAGCCCGATCAGCACCCCGAGGACGGTGGTGACCAGCACGGCGACGGCGAGGGAGGCGAGGTAGGGCCAGCCGTGCAGGCCGGCGAGGAAGCAGACGGCGTACCCGCCGACGCCCGCGAAGGCGGCGTGCGCGACGGACACCTGCCCGGCGTACCCGACGAGGAGGTTGACGCTGACGGCGAGCGCGGCGAGCAGCAGCGCCTGGTCCAGATAGTTGATCCACATGGCGTCAGACCTTCTCCAGCGGCACGGGACGGGCGGGGCGCGGGCGGGGCAGGCGGTCCTTGACCGCCAGGAACGCGAGGTAGGCGGTGAGGACGATGAACACGGCGGTCTGGGTCCACTGCAGCGGCAGCCAGTTCGACGCCCACTGCTCCAGCAGGCCGAGCCCGATCCCGACGGGCAGCGCCCGCAGCGGGGACGAGCGGGTGCCCGCGAGGAAGGCCACCACGAACCCGTAGATGACCGTCGAGTCGCCCATGGTCGGCTGGACCGTGTAGAGCAGGCCGTACCAGAGGGCGCAGGCGCCGGAGATGAGCCCGGCGACGGCGAAGCAGATCAGGTTGACGCGGCGGACGCCGATCCCCAGCACGGCGGCGAGGCCCGGGTTGCTGCGGACGGCCTTGATCGAGCGGCCGACCGGGGTGAACGCCAGGAACGCGGCGAGGGCGGCGACGAGGGCGAGGCAGGTCGCCACCTGGTCGAGGTCGAAGTTGGAGATCCGCGCCGACCCGAGGCGGTGCTGCACCTGGTCCGGTCCGTAGAACGGCAGGCTGCTGGTGCCGAACTTCAGCTGGAGCAGCGCGATGCCCGCGGTGCTGACGCCGATCGAGGTCACCAGCACGGCGAGCATGGCGCGGTCGGCGGCGCGGCGGGCGACGGGCTCGTAGACCGCGGCTTCCAGCAGCATGCTGACGGCGACCGCGGCGGCGAGCCCGGCGAGTGCCGACGGCCAGAACGGCGCGCCGAGGCCGTCCATCGCCCAGTAGGCGGCGTAGGGGGCGACGGTGTAGGTGAGCGCGTAGGCGAAATGGAAGCGGGTGGTGACCCCGATGACGAGCGCCAGCCCGGCGCCGAGCGCGGCGTAGAGGGCGCCGCGCACCAGGCCGTTGACGGTCAGCTGCCAGAGTTCGCCGTCCAGCAGGTCGTGCATGGATCCTCCCGGATCGAGGGGCGGGGGACGGCGCGCTGCGGGCCGTCCCCCGGGAGGCGGGGCCGGTCAGCCGGCGAGGCGGAAGCCCTGGCCGCCGACGTCGTAGGTGGCGAGCGGCTTGACCTTGCCGTCCTTGTACTCGAAGACGCCCATGGGGCGGCTCGCGACGCCGTGCGTCTTCAGGTCGATCTTCAGCGTGCCGACCGTCGTGGAGTCGCCGCCGTAGACCGAGGCGAACCGCGGGTCCTTCTCCAGCGCGGCCTTCAGCTGGGCGCTGTCGCCCGGGTCGCCTCCGGCCGCCTTGACGCGGCGGATGAGGTCCCAGACCATCAGCGTCTCTTCGTAGGCGTTGGCCGCGTAGAAGTCGGCCGGCTGCCCGTAGGCCTTCTTGTAGGCGTCGGCGAAGAGCTTGGCGAGCGGGTTCGACGGCGCGGACGCGTCGAAGTAGTCCATCGCGAACGTGAGGCCGTCGGAGTCGAGGACGCCCTTGGACGCCTTGACGGCCTCCTGCGTGAACTCGATGCCGACGAGCTCGCTCTTGATGCCGGCGGCCTTGGCCTGGGCGGCGAACGCGCCGGGCGAGGCGCCGCTGAAAGCGACCCAGAGCAGGTCCGGCTGGTTCTTCTTGATCTTGGCGAGCATGCTCGCGAAGTCCTGGGAGGCCGGCGCGGCGGTCTCCCACAGGCCGTTGAAGGTCAGGCCCGCGGCGGCGAACTTCGCCGTCATGTCGGCCTTGATGGCGGCGTTCTGCGCGCCGAGGTCGACGCCGGCGAGGCCGACCGTCCGGCCCTGCGGGTGGGTCCGCTTGAACCATTCGAGGGCGCCGGGGACGGCGTCGGACGGCGCGACCTCGCGGGTGCCGTAGAAGTACTTCGTGCCGCGGGTGAAGACCTGGGCGCCGCCGACGCCGTCGAGGCTGAGGATCCTGCTCTTGTCGGTGTCGGCGAGCATCGCGCCGAGGCCGTCGCCCATCGAGGTGATCTTGGCGGGGACGCCCTCGGACGCGAGCTCGGACGCGGCCTGCTTGGCGGCGACGGGGTCGGGGCCCTTGATGTCCTTGACGCTGAGCTTGATCGCGGGCCCGCCGGCCGCCTTGATCTGCTTCGCGGCCAGCTCGATGGCGTTGCGCATCGACTGGCCGTTGCCGGCGGACGGGCCGGAGAGGGTGAGGGCGGCGCCGAGCTTGAAGGTGACGTCGCCGCCGAGCGCGGCGCCGCCCTGGAGCTTCAGGACCTTGACGAGGTCGGCGGCCTGGGTCTCGGCGTCCGCGGCGCTGACGCCGGTGTCGCCGGACCCGCAGGCGGTCAGGCTCGAGGCCGCGGCCAGCGTCGCGAGGAGGAGGGCGACCGGCCGCCGGCGGCGGCGATCGCTGCGAAGGGTGGGCATGGGTGTTCTCCGTTTCGCCGGCCAGCGCCGGTGGCGTCGCCACGAAGGCGTTCGCGGCACAATGGATCCGTAGGGATCGCTACACGGACTGGAGCGATCGCTACAGGGACGCGGAGTGACCGTACCCATGATGTGATGGTCGACACAACCCCCCGCCGCGGCGGAGTTTCCTGAGGTCCAGAGGAGCAAGTGCAGATGCGGAAGACGGCACGGCGCCACCAGCAGGGCGAGGAGTCGAGGCTGCGGATCCTGGAGGCGACCCTCGCCATCGCCGCCGAGCGCGGCTACGACGGCACCTCGATCGCCCTGGTGACCGAGGCCACCGGGCTGCCGCCGAGCTCGGTCTACTGGCACTTCCGCAACAAGGACGAGCTGCTCGCCGAGACCCTGGAGTTCAGCTACCGGCGCTGGCGCGAGACCGCCCCCACCTGGCGGGACCGGGTGGAGCTCGGCGACCCGGCCGAGGAGGTCCGCGACCGGCTGCAGCGGGCCTCGCACTCCATCGCCGACCGCCCGGAGTTCTGGCGGCTCGGCCTCATGCTCGGCCTGGCGAACCGCTCGAAGGAGCCCGCAGCGCGGCGCCGCTACATCGAGGTCCGCACCGAGACCCGCGTCGCCATCCGGACCTGGTGGGAGCAGGTGCTCTCCGGGAGCGACCCGGAGCGCGCGCGGGACGTCGCCGAGCGGATGGCCCGGTTCCACCTCGCCGTCATGGACGGGCTGTACATGGGCATCCGCTCGGATCGCGGCTGGAACCTGGAGCGCCTGGTCGACCTGATCGCCGACGGCGTCTACGCGCAGGCCGTGGCCTGGCTCGGGGAGGCGGCGTGAGCACCGCGCGGACCGCCGCCCCCCGCCCCGGCGACGACCGGGAGATGTCCCGCGTCCGCATCCTCCGGGCGGCCGCCGAGATCGCCGCGGAGCACGGCTACGAGGGCACCACGATCTCGAAGGTCACCAAGCGCTCCGGGCTGCCGGCCAGCTCGGTCTACTGGTTCTTCCGCGACAAGGACCACCTGCTCGCCGAGGTCGTCCGGCACAGCTTCGAGCAGTGGATCGCCGCCGAGCCGCGCTGGGAGCGCGACCCGCGCGACGAGCGGTCCCTCGGCGAGGGGCTGCGCGCGATCCTGTCGCGCTCGACGCGCGGCCTGCCCGGCGCGCCGGACTTCCTGCGCATCGGGCACATGCTGCTGCTGGAGTCCCGCGAGGTGGAGGCGGAGGCGCGCCAGTACTTCCTGGCCGCCCGCGACGCGGTGGCCAGCAGCATCGCGGCCTGGTTCACCTCGCAGCTGAGCACCGGGCTGCGGGCCCGCCGGCCCGAGCTGGCGATGGACCTGGCCCGCATCGTGATCGCCTCGACCGACGGGCTCTTCCTGGCCCACCAGATCGACGAGGCCGGGGATCCGGACGACTTCATCACGATCATCGTGGCGATCGTCGAGCAGGCGGTCGCGGACGCCGGCTGAGCCGGGTCCCGGGCCCCGGCGGGCACGCAGGGTTGTCACGCCGGGGTTCCGCATGGCAGTCTCTGTAGCGATCGCTACAGGGAGGAGTTCCCGCCATGCCCGTCACGACCCGAGGGACCGGCGCGCCGGTCATCGATCCCGACCGCTTCCGGCGCGTCCTCGGCCACTACCCGACCGGCGTCGTCGTGGTGACCGCGCTCGACGCGGCCGGCACCGCCATCGGCATGACGGTCGGCTCGTTCACCTCCGTCTCGCTCGACCCGCCGCTGGTGGCCTTCCTGCCCGACAAGAGCTCCAGCTCCTGGCGCGCGCTGCGCGAGTCGGGCGAGCGGTTCTGCGTGAACGTGCTGTCCGCCGGGCAGGAGGACGTCTGCCGCGCCGTGGCCATGCGCAAGACGGACAAGTTCCACGACATCGGGTGGCGGCCGTCCCCCGCCGGCAACCCGGTCATCAACGGCGCGCTCGCCTGGATCGACTGCGTCACCGAGCAGCTGCACGACGCCGGCGACCACCAGATCGTCGTCGGCCGCGTCCTCCACCTCCAGGAGGGCGACGGCGACACCCCGCTGCTCTTCCACCAGGGCGCCTACGGCACGTTCGCCCCCCACTAGCCCGTACTGGTCCCGCACTAGCACCGCGCGCGCCTCGCGGGGCGGGCAATGTCGGTGGGGTCGCGTTTAATCGAGGGGTGGACGTTGAAGAGCGCATCGCGGAGCTGACCGCCGAGGTCAAGCGGCTGAACGACCTGTACTACGGCGCCGGCGACAGCCCCCTGCCGGACGCCGACTACGACGCCCTGAAGGACGAGCTGGCGGCGCTCGTCGCCGAGCACCCCGAGCTCGAACCGGCCGACAGCCCCCTCGGCAAGGTCAACGCGCCCGCCGAGCTGACCGGCCCGACCGTGCGCCACGCGCGGCCGATGCTGTCGCTGGGGAAGGCGACGAGCGAGGAGCAGATCCGCGCGTTCTGCGAGCGCTTCGGCGGCCAGGTCTTCCGCGTCTCGGAGAAGCTCGACGGGCTCTCGCTCAGCGTCGTCTACACCGACGGTGACCTCGACTACGTCGCCACGCGCGGCACCGGGACGGTCGGCGAGCTGGTGACCGAGAAGGTGCGCCACGTCATCCCCGGCCTGCCGGCAAGGATCGAGGCGCCGGGGCGCGTCGAGGTCCGCGGTGAGGCGGTGATGCTGCGGTCGGTGTGGGCCGCCTACAACGAGGCGCACCCGGACAAGACGCTGACCAACCCGCGGTCGGGCGCCGCCGGGACGCTGGTGCTGAAGGATCCCGAGGCGGCGGCGAAGGCGAAGCGGGTGCTGCGGTTCTTCGCGTTCGGCGCCGATCGCAACGGCGACGCGATCGACATCCCGGACGGTTTCGAGCCCGTCGCCCAGTACGTGTGCGGCACCGCCGACGAGGTGGTCGCGGCCATCGAGGAGATCGGCGGCCGCCGCGACGGGCTGGACTACGACATCGACGGCGCGGTCGTGCGGCTGCACGAGCCCGCGGCGTTCGACGCGGCGGGCTTCAACAGCGCCGAGCCGCGCGGCGCGATCGCGTTCAAGTACCCGCCGGAGGAGAAGCTGACGACGCTGCTGTCGGTCGAGTGGCCGGTCGGCAAGATCGGCCGCGTCCCGCCGCGCGCGAAGGTTGCGCCGGTGTTCGTCGGCGGCGTCACGGTGGAGAACATCACCCTGCACAACCCGCGCCTGATCCGCGAGCGGGACCTGCGGATCGGCGACACGGTCGCGGTCGTGCGGCGCGGCGACGTCATCCCGTTCGCGGGCCGCTCGCTGCCGGAGCGGCGCGACGGGAGCGAGGTCGAGATCGTCCCGCCGACGCACTGCCCGTCGTGCGGGTCGGAGCTGGAGGTCCGCGGCACCGGCGAGGAGCGCTGGTGCCTGAACCTGCAGTGCCCGGCGCAGGCGACGCGGCGGCTGATGCACTGGGCCTCGCGGCCGGCGGCCGACATGGAGGGCGTCGGGGACGTCTGGATCGAGAAGCTCGCCGAGGAGGGCGTGCTCAGGCGCCGCAGCGACCTGTACGACCTGACGGCCGAGCAGCTGCTCGGCTACGAGCGGATGGGCGAGGTCAGCGCCCGGAACATGGTCGAGTCGATCGCGTCGTCCAAGGGCATGGGGCTGCGCCGGGCGCTGATCGGGCTGGCGATCCCGATGGCGTCCGAGGGCACCGCCAAGCGCCTGTGCCTGGCGGGTTACGAGCGCATCGAGGACGTCGCGGCGGCCACCGTCGAGGACCTGGTGGCGATCCGCGACATCGGGCCGAAGGTCGCCGAGAGCATCGTGGCGTTCTTCGCCCGCGCGGACGTCCGGGAGGAGATCGCGGCGCTGCGCGAGCGCGGCGTGGACCTCGACGTCCTGGACGAGGACCGGCCGGTCGACGCGGCGGCCGCGGGCGACTCGCCGCTCAAGGGGAGGTCGGTCGTGATCACCGGCGCGTTCACCGACCCGCGCTCGGGCGCGAAGATCAGCCGGCCGGACGTGACGCGCCTGGTCGAGCAGGCGGCGGCGACGGCCGCCTCGTCGGTGTCGGCGAACACCGACTACCTGCTCGCCGGCGACAACGTCGGCGCGGCGAAGACGGGGAAGGCCGAGAAGCTCGGCGTCACGGTCGTCCACCAGGACGAGCTGTGGCGCTGGCTCGCCGAGGCCGGGGTCGTCTGATGCGCATCGTCGCGGTCGCCGACACGCACACCTATCACGACGACCTCACCGTCCCCGACGGGGACGTCTTCGTCCATGCGGGCGATCTCTGCCGGCGCGGTGAGGACCTCGCGGAGCTCCGGGAGGCCGCCGACTGGCTGGACGCCCTCCCCCACCGGACGAAGGTCGTCGTCGCCGGCAACCACGACCGGATGCTGGAGGACCGGCCCGACCAGGCCCGCGCCGTCCTGGCCGACCGAGGCATCCGCTACCTGGAGGACAGCGGAACCGAGATCGACGGCGTCTCGTTCTGGGGCAGCCCCTGGCAGCCGGAGTTCAACGACTGGGCCTTCAATCTCCCCCGCGGTCGGGCGCTGGCCCGGAAGTGGGCCCTGATCCCCGACGAGGTCGACGTCCTCGTGACGCACGGCCCGCCGCTGGGCATCGGCGACGCGGGCGCCCTGCCGGGCCGCCACGGCTGCGCGGACCTCCTGGCACGGGTGCGGCAGGTCCGGCCCAGGCTGCACCTGTTCGGCCACATCCACCAGGACGGCGGTTTCTGGCACCACGACGGGACGGCCTTCGCGAACGTCACCACCTGGGAGTGCGAGCGCGGCCCCACCGTCATCCGGCTGGACGCCTCGGGCGCCGTCGGCGAGGTCGTCCCCGCCGCCTGGACCCGCTAGCCCGCTCGCCGCCTCCGAAGGCCCCGGCAATGGGCCGCCCATGCCGCGGCCAAGAATCGCGCTGCCGCGCTGTCCCCTACGGGGTTGCGGGTAGCCGCACATCACGGGGGGTGGCGGCTATGCGCATCGGTGGGCCCGTCGTCCCGATGGCGGCGACGGCGATCGACCGCATCCCGGACGAGTCGGCCTGTCCCGGCGGATGCCGGTACGAGCCGA
This sequence comes from Actinomadura sp. NPDC048394, assembly GCF_040651755.1. NCBI lineage: Bacteria > Bacillati > Actinomycetota > Actinomycetes > Streptosporangiales > Thermomonosporaceae > Actinomadura > Actinomadura sp. NPDC048394. The sequence goes on from NZ_JBEZJL010000015.1 coordinate 45,804, forward strand.
AGTGGGACGGGTTCCGCGCGCTGGCGGTCGTGAACGAGAAGGGCGGCGTGCGGCTGTGGTCGCGGCGGCTGAAGAGCTTCAACGACGCGTTCCCCGAGGTCGTCCCGGCGGTCCTCGGCGCGCTGCCGCCGGGGACGGTCGTCGACGGCGAGATCGTCCGCTGGGGGCGCGACGGGCGCCTGGACTTCGCCGCGTTGCAGCGCCGGCATGTCGCCGGGCGCCGCGGCCGCGAGCTCGCGCTGGCCGAGCCGTGCCATTACGTGGTGTTCGACGTGCTGGAAACCGGCGGGACCGACTACCGGCCCAGGCCGCTGTCCGAGCGCCGCGAGGTCCTCGAACGCCTCCTCGCCGGCGTGCCGGACACCTCCCGGATCGTGCTGTGCCCGCAGTTGCGCGATGTGAGCGAGGCCCGCGTGTGGTTCGAGATCCTGCCCGCGCAGGGCATCGAGGGCCTCGTCGTCAAGGCCGCGTCGGGCCGCTACCAGGAGGGCAAGCGCGGCTGGTGGAAGGTCAAGCACCGCACCACCACCGAAGCCGTCGTCGGCGGCGTCACGGGAAGCGCCGCGGCCCCGGCGACCCTGATCCTCGGACGTTACCGGCCGGACGGGCGGCTGCGCGTCGTCGGCCGCTCCGGTCCCCTGCCCCCGGCGGCGCGCCGGGAGCTCGCCGGGCTGCTGGTGCCCGCCGGGGACGACCACCCGTGGCCGGAGGTGCTCCCGGCGGGATGGGCCGGCGGGATGCCCGGCGCGGAGGCGCCCACGGCGTACGTGCGGGTCGTCCCGGACGTCGTGGTCGAGATCAGCGTGGACGCCGCGACGGAGCACGGCCGGTGGCGCCACTCGGTGCGGTACGTCCGGACGCGCCGCGAGCTGCGCCCGGCGCAGCTGCCGCAGGACCTCGACCTGGAGTGACTCAGGACGGCGCGAGGGTTCGGGCGAGCAGGAGGGTGACGTCGTCCTCGGCGGTCCTCGTCACCATCGCGTCGATCACGCTGGTGCAGAGGCCGTCCAGCGGGCCCGCGGCCCGGGCCAGCGCGGCGCCGAGGCGGCGCATGCCCCCGTCGAGGTCGTCGTCGCGGCGCTCGATCAGCCCGTCGGTGTACAGGGCCAGCAGGGCTCCCTCGCCGAGCTCGAACTCGACGGACTCGTGCACGCCCAGCCCGAGCCCGATCGGGGTGCCCGCGGGTGGGTCGACGAACGAGACGCCGCCGCCGGGATCGACGATCGCGGGCGGCAGGTGCCCGGCCGACGCGAGGGTGCAGCGCCGGGTGGCCGGATCGTAGACGGCGTACAGGCAGGTGGCCGCGATCGGCGACAGGGCGCTGCCCTGCTCCTCCTCGTCCTGGCGGGCGTACAGCTCGTCGAGGCGGGCGAGCAGCTCGGCCGGGGGGAGGCCGAGGTAGGCGAGCGTCCGCATGGCGGTGCGCAGCCGCCCCATGCTCGCGGCGGCGTTGATCCCGTGCCCGGTCACGTCCCCGACCACGAGGGCGAGGCGGGAGTCGGGCAGCGGGATCGTGTCGTACCAGTCGCCGCCGACGCCCTGGTGGACGTCGGACGGCAGGTAGCGCGAGGCCAGCTCCATCACGTCCTTGCCGCACAGCCTGCGCGGCAGGAGCTGGCGCTGCAGGGCGAGGGACGCGTCGTGCTCGCGGGTGTACTGGCGCGCGTTGTCCAGGCTCAGCGCGGCGCGGGCCGCGAGCTCCTCGGCGAGCACCAGGTCGTCCGTGGTGAACTGCGCCTTGTTGTCGGTGCGGACGAACACGGCGATGCCGAGGAGGCTGCCGCGGGCCCACAGCGGGACGATGATCAGCGTGTGCATGCCCATGGCGGCGATGACCCGGGCGCGGTGGGGGTCGTCGTCGAGCCAGCTTCCGGGCGAGGTGTCCATCTCGGGTTCGAAGTAGGAGCGGCCCGAGGCGAGGACCTTGGTGAACGGGGAACCGGGCGGCACGTACACCGGCTGCCCCAGCGGCCACAGGGCCTCGGGCACGCCGTCGTGGATCGAGGCGAGGCCCGCGCGGCGGAACACCGGGATGCCGTTCTGGGTGGCCTCCAGCCGCTCCAGGGGCTCGGTCCCGGGCATGACGGCCTCGGTGAGGTCGACGGTGGCGTAGTCGGCGAACCCCGGGACGGCGAGGTCGGTGAGCTCCTGGGCGGTCCGCTGGACGTCGAGGGTGGTGCCGATCTGGACGCTGGCCCGGCGGAGCAGCGCCAGCCGCTCCCGCGCCCTGCTGTTGGTGATGTCGATGGCCATCAGGCAGACGCCGAGCGGGCGCGAGTCCAGGGCCTCGACGCGGAACAGGAACGTCGAGAACGTGCGCTCCCGGTCCGCCCCGCCCCAGCGGGACTCGCGGTCCATCACCGGGACCCCGTCGGCGAGCACCTCCCGGATCAGTTCCGGCGGGACCAGGGGGTCCTCCTCGCCCTGCGTCTCGGGCAGCGGCCGGCCGACCGCGAAGCAGGGGAAGAAGCCCTCCAGCCGCTGCGCCTGCTCGTTCCGCCACACCGACCGCAGGTCGGTGTCCCAGACGACCATCACGACGGGGGCGGCGCTGAGCAGCGGCTCCAGCACCGACGTGCCGAGGGTGAAGACCGACGCGGGGATCGCCGCGACCACCCAGGCGGGCGCCCCGCCCGGGGTGGCGATCCGGATCCGCTCCAGGTGCGTGACGATCTGCTCGCCGTCGCGGTGGCGCAGGTCGACCATGCCGACCCGGTAGTCGTCGTCGCCGTGCCCGCCGTTCCACGTCCAGATGCGCGTCGCGCGGTCGCGCTCCATGCGCAGGTCCGTGCCGGGGCGGCCGAGGATCCCCTCCGCCGGATAACCGAGGAGCTCTCCCGCCGCCCGGGACCAGCCGACCACGTCGCCCCGCTCGTCGAGGACGGCGACCGCCGGGACGGGAGCGTCCGTGCCGTGCTCCCAGATGTTGCTGCGAGCCATGGGGCCCATACAACCACGCGGCCCCGCGCGAATCGCATCTGACCTGCGCCGATGCGCGCACGGTCCGGTCCCTGCCCGGGTGTGAGATCCGTCACCGCGTGGGCATGAAGAGTCACGGACAGTGATCATCAGTCGATCAGTGAGGGACCGCCCGCATGGGGACGGACATCAAGGCGCCGCCGGTGACCGGCGCCGGGGCCAGGACGATCACGCTCACCGTCAACGGCCGCGAGCGCGAGTTGCGCGTCGAGCCCAGGGTGAGCCTGCTGGACGCGCTGCGCGAGCATCTCGGGCTGACCGGCACGAAGAAGGGCTGCGACCAGGGCGCCTGCGGCGCCTGCACGGTGTGGGTGGACGGCCGCCGGGTGCTGGCGTGCCTGACGCTCGCGGTCACGTGCCAGGGGCGCGAGGTCACCACCATCGAGGGGCTCGGGGACGGCGACGACCTGCACCCCATGCAGGCGGCGTTCGTCGCCCATGACGCCCTGCAGTGCGGCTACTGCACGCCGGGGCAGATCATGTCCGCGGTGGCGCTGCTGCGCGAAGGGCACGCCGCCGACGACGCCGAGATCGCCGAATGGATGAGCGGCAACCTCTGCCGCTGCGCCGCCTATCCGAACATCCGGGCCGCGATCCGCGAGGTCCGCGACGCGGCGGGCGGTGCGTGACGGTGCGGCCCTTCGGTTACGCGCGGGCGGCGGACGTCGGCACGGCGATCGCGACGGTCCGGGAGCATCCCGGCGGCGCGTTCCTCGCCGGCGGCACGACCGAGGTCGACCTGGTCCGGCAGAACGTCCTGCGGCCCGACCTGCTGGTGGACATCAACGACCTGCCCCTCGCCGGGATCGAGGACCGGCCGGACGGGGGCCTGCGCATCGGCGCGCTCGCGCGGATGAGCGACGTCGCGGAGGCCGCCGGGGTCGCCGACCGGTTCCCGATGCTCGCGCAGGCGCTGCTGCTGGGCGCCTCCGCGCAATTGCGGAACATGGCGTCGATGGGCGGCAACCTGTGCCAGCGGGTGCGGTGCGGCTACTTCCGCGACGCGACCTCGCCGTGCAACAAGCGCGACCCCGGCAGCGGATGCGCCGCCATCGACGGTTTCCATCGCGGGCACGCCGTCCTCGGGACCAGCGATCAGTGCATCGCCGTGCATCCGTCCGACGCCGCGGTCGCGCTCGTCGCGCTGGACGCGGTGGTGCGCACGCGCGGCCCGGGCGGCGAGCGGTCCATCGCGATCGACGACTTCTTCCTGCTGCCCGGGGACACCCCGGACCGCGAGCGTCCGCTGGAGCACGGGGAGCTGATCACCGCGATCGAGGTGCCCGCGGTCCCGGTGGCGCGCCGCTCGGTCTACGTGAAGGTCCGCGACCGCGCGTCGTACGAGTTCGCGCTCGCCTCGGTGGCGGCGGCGATCCACGTCCAGGACGGCGCGATCGCCGACGTGCGGCTCGCCCTCGGCGGCGTCGCGACCAAACCGTGGCGCGCCCGGGCGGCCGAGCGGAGCCTCCTCGGCGGCCCCGCCACGCCGGACGCCTTCGCCGAGGCCGCCGGCCGGGAGCTGGCGGCGGCGGTGCCGCGGCCCCTGAACGCCTACAAGGTCGAACTGGCGCGCCGGACGATCGTCCGGGCGCTGGCGACGCTCGCGGAGGACGGACGATGAGCGGATCCATCGGCCGGGAGACGGCCCGGGTCGACGGCCCGGTGAAGGTCACCGGCGCGGCGCGGTACTCGGCGGAGTTCCCGATGCCCGGCCTCGCCCATGCGCGGATCGTCGGCGCCCGGGTGGCCGCCGGGCGGATCGCCGCCATCGACACCGCGGCGGCGGAGCGCGCCGCCGGCGTCGCCGCGGTCCTCACCCACCGCGACCTGCCGGAGGTCGCGCACGTGCCGCTGGTGCCGTCCCTGATGGGCGGGCCGGCGCCCGGCGAGACGTTCTTCCCGATGCAGGACGGCACCGTCCACTACGCGGGCCAGCCGATCGCGATCGTCGTCGCCGACACCCTGGAGCAGGCGCAGCACGCCGCCGCCCTGGTCCGGACCGAGTACGCGGAGGCGCCGTCCGTCACCACGATCGAGCAGGGCCGCCGGGACGCCTACGAACCCGAGAAGATCTTCGGCGGCTTCATGCCCGCGCAGCTGCGCCGCGGGGACGTCGAGGAGGGGATGGCGGCCGCGGACGTGCGCGTCGACGCCGCGTTCCGGTTCGCCGCCAACCACCACAACGCCCTGGAGATGCTGACCACCACCGCCGTGTGGGACGGCGACCGGCTCACGCTGCACGACTCCTGCCAGGGCATCAAGGCCGTGCAGCTGACCGTCGCCGCGCTCCTCGGCCTGTCGCCGTCGAGGATCCGGGTGCTGACGCGGTTCGTCGGCGGCGCGTTCGGGTCCAAGGCGATGGTGTGGCCGCACGTGGCCCTCACCGCGCTGGCCGCCCGGCACGTCCGGCGGCCGGTCCGGCTCGTCGTCACGCGCGAGCAGATGTTCACCTCCTGCGGGCACCGCGAGGAGCAGGAGCAGCGGGTCCGGCTGGGGGCGCGGCGCGACGGCGCGCTCACCGCGATCCGGCACCACAAGATCTCGCTGACCTCGCCGTTCGACGACTGGGCCGAACCCGCGTTCGGCGCCGCCTCGCAGCTCTACGCCGCCCCCGCCTTCGAGGGCGTCCACCGGCTGGTGCGCGGCAACACGATGACGCCGACGTTCACCCGCGGGCCGGGCGAGGCCGCCGGGGTGTTCAGCCTCGAATGCGCGATGGACGAGCTCGCCTGCGAACTCGCCGTCGACCCGGTCGAGCTGCGGCTGCGCAACCTCACCGACGTCGATCCGAACACCGGCCATCCCTGGTCCAGCGGCGGGCTGGCCGAGTGCCTGCGGCTCGGCGCGGAACGGTTCGGCTGGGCCGGCCGCGACCCCGCGCCCGGCGCGCGGCGCGAGGGAAACCAGCTCATCGGGACGGGGATGGCCGCCGCCGCGTACCCCGTCGCGTTCTTCATGCGGACCCAGCGGGCCCGCGCCCGCCTGTACTCCGACGGCACCGCCGTCGTCTCCACCGCCGCGCAGGAGTTCGGCACCGGCATGACCACCGTGCTGACCCAGGTCGCCGCCGACGGCCTCGGCGTCGACCTGCGCGACGTGCGGCTGGACTTCGGCGACACCGACCTGCCCACCGCCGGCTCCCCCGTCGGGTCCAACGGCGCGATGATGGTCAGCGCCGCGGTGCACAACGCCGCCACCGCGCTCCGGGACCAGCTGATCGCCATGGCGGTCGTCGATCCCGATTCGCCGCTGCACGGCGCCCACCCGGCCGACGTCACCGCCGCCGGCGGGCGGCTGTCCCTGCCCGACGGCACCGGCGAGGGCTACCGGGACCTCATGGAACGCCACCGCCTCAACGACGCCGACGCCATCGGCAGCTGGGACCCGCCGCCCCTGGACACCCCGTACGGGCTGCTGACCTTCGGCGCCCAGTTCGCGGAGGTCGCCGTCGACGCCGACCTCGGCCTCGTCCGGGTCCGGCGCATGACCGGCGTGTTCGCGCCCGGACGCGTCCTCAACCCCACGACGGCGCGCAGCCAGCTGATGGGCGGCATGCTCTGGGGCATGAGCCAGGCCCTGCTCGAAGGCACCCGGATGGACGCCCGCCTCGGCCGCTGGGCCAACGCGAGCCTCGGCGACTACCTGGTGCCCGTCAACGCCGACGCGCCCGACGTCGACGTCGCCCTCATCGAGGTCGACGACCCCGTCACCGGCCCGCTCGGCGTCAAGGGCGTCGGCGAGATCGGGCAGGTGGGGTCGGCCGCGGCGATCGCCAACGCCGTCCACCACGCCACCGGGCACCGCGTCCGCGAGCTGCCGGTCACCGTCGAGCAGCTGCTGCCGCACCTGCCCGTCCCGGCCGCCGCCCGGTCCGCGACCGGACGACCGGCGCCGCCCGCGACCGGATGACGGGCGCCGCCCGGGGCCGGACGACCGGCGCCGCGGGGGGCCGGGCGCGGGCGGCCGGCCTCGTCTGCGGCAGCGCGGCGCCGCTGCCCCGGCGGCCCTCGCTGACCACTCCGGCGCACCTGCTGCCCGCGCACGCCGCCGCGCGACGGCGGCGGCAGCTGGCCGCCCAGCCCTGGTCGGGCCTCGGCGGCGCGCTGCTCACCGCGGCCGTCTTCTTCGCGCTGGCGCTCGGCACCGGCAGCGCGGCGACCTCGCTGCTGGTCCTCGGCCCGCTGGCCACGTTCGCGCTGCCCGCCGTCGCCATGATGGCGTTCTGGTGGCACGACTGGCCGGGCTCCCGGCTGTCCACCCCGTGGACGGGCCTGCTCGACACCGTCCTGCTCGCGGCGGCCGCCGTGGTGCTGACCATCGCGGGGCAGGCCGTCGTCGAGCGATCCGACCTGCGGGGCGTGTTCCAGGCCGAGCCGGGGCCCGCCGCCGCGGCCACGTTCCCCGCGACGCTGCCGCTGGCCGCGGCGCTGTTCACCGCGATGCTCCAGCTGACGCTGGTCTGCGAGCGCTGGCCGCTCGCCGGGATGGGCCGGCTCTCCTCCGGTGCCGCAGCGCTCGCGCTCACCTGGGCGATCGGGACGGGCGCGTACCTCCTGCTGGTCAACCACGGCGCCGTCCCGGCGGCGGAGCGGGCCGCCGCCGGGCTGCGCGACCCCGGCGGCCCCGTCCCCGCCGCCGACTTCGGCGCTGCGCTCGCCGCGGTCGGGGTCTGGCAGGGGGTGTTCTTCATCGCCCTGCGCGGCTGGCCGGTGAACGCCGTCGCCCGGCGGGGGCCGCGGCTGCTGGCGGGCAACGCCCTCGTCATCGCCGCCGGAGCCGTCACCTACCTGCTGCTCCGCGAGCCCGCCGGGCTGCGGCCGGCGGCCATCAGCGCCGCCTGCGGCTGCGTGATCGGCGCCGTCCTCGTCGTGGCCGTGCTGTTCGAGGGCTGGCCCGCCGCCCGCCTGCGGCCCCTGCCCTGCCGCGTCCTCACCCTCGCCCTCATCGCCCTGGTCGCGTTCGTCCTGCACCGCGCCCTCGGCGCCTACGCGGGCGGCCGGCACTGGACGAGGGCGACCGCGGACGACTGGGTCACCACGGCCGCGCTCAGCTTCCTCGGCACCGCCATCGTCCTGCACGTGGGCGTCGGGCTCCGCTGGCCCTTCGCCCCGAAGGACCCGTAACGGCGGACCGGCGGTGCGCTCACGCGGGCGCGTCCCGCACGATCCGCTGGACGACGGAGACGGCCCGGGCGAGGTGGGGTTCGGTGCGGTCGGTCCGGTGGGCGATGGCCAGGTCGACGGTGACGGCGGGACGGGCCAGCGGGCGGAAGACGACGCCGTCGAGGGCCAGGGCCGTCACCGGTTCCGGGACGACGGCCGCGCCGAGACCGCCCGCCACGAGCGTGACCAGGGTCGAGGTCTCGCCGACCTCGTGCCGGATCCGGGGCTCGACGGCGGCGTCCCGGAAGAGGCCGAGCACCACGTCGTACATGACGGAGCGGCGGTCCGCGGAGTGCACGATGAGGTCGGCGTCCGCCAGGTCGGCGACGTCCACCTGCCGCCGGGCGGCCAGGGCGTGGTCGGCGGGGACGGCGACGACGAGCCGGTCGCGGCGCAGCGGCAGGACGGTCAGGGACAGGTCGGCGATCGGCGGGCGCAGCAGAGCGAGGTCGATCTCGCCGGTGCGGAGCGCGGCGGCCTGGTCGGGGACGAGCATCTCGCCCCGGAAGGAGAAGTCGACGCCGGACAGTTCGAGGGACAGGCCGCGGGAGATCGCGGGCAGGAGGCTGTAGGTGGCGGAGCCGACGCAGCCGATCGTGAGGTGGCCGACGGCGCCGGCCGCGATCCGGCGGGCCTCGTGCGCCGCCTCGTCCACCTCGCCGAGGATCCTGCGGGCGCGGGCGAGGTAGCCGCGGCCCGCGTCGGTGAGGTCGACCCGGCGGGTGCTGCGGTGCAGGAGCTCGACGCCGAGGTCCGCCTCCAGCCTCCGGATCGCCTGCGACAGCGGCGGCTGGGCCATGTTGAGCCGGTCGGCGGCGCGGCCGAAGTGGAGCTCCTCGGCGACGGCGACGAAGTACCGCAGCTGACGTAGATCCATATCATCGGCATATCAATCGGTGCGAATATTGATACTTCACTGTATCAAGGGAGGCCACCTAGCCTCGTTGACATGAGCACCTACCTGTACTCGGCCGTCCGGACGCCGTTCGGCCGGTTCAACGGCGCCCTGGCGGGCGTCCGGCCCGACGACCTCGCGGCGGGCGTGATCACCGCGCTGCTGGAGCGGGCGCCCGGGCTGGACCCCGCCGCGGTCGGCGAGGTCGTCTGGGGCAACGCGAACGGCGCGGGCGAGGAGAACCGCAACGTCGGCCGGATGGCGGCGCTGCTCGCCGGGCTGCCGACGAGCGTGCCCGGCACGACCGTCAACCGGCTGTGCGGCTCCAGCCTCGACGCCGCGATGATCGGGTCCCGGACGATCGAGACCGGCGACGCCGACGTGGTGCTCGCCGGCGGGGTCGAGTCGATGACCCGGGCGCCCTGGGTGCTGCCGAAGCCGGCGAAGGGCTTCCCCGCCGGGAACGTCACCGCCGTCTCGACGACGCTCGGCTGGCGGCTGGTGAACAAGCGCATGCCGGAGGAATGGACCGTCTCCCTCGGCGAGGCCAACGAGCTGCTCCAGGAGAAGTACGGCGTCGGCCGGGAACGGCAGGACGCGTTCGCGCTGCGCTCGCACCGGCTCGCGGCCGCCGCCTGGGACGAGGGCTTCTACGACGACCTGGTCGTCCCCGTCGAGGGGCTGAAGCGCGACGAGGGCATCCGCGCCGACACCTCGCTGGAGAAGCTGGCCGGCCTCAAGCCGAGCTTCCGGCCGGACGGCACCATCACCGCCGGGAACGCGTCGCCGCTGAGCGACGGCGCGTCCGCGCTGCTGCTCGGCTCCGCCGAGGCCGCCGACCGGATCGGCCTGGAGCCCGTCGCGCGCATCGCCGGACGCGGCGCGTTCGCCCTCGACCCCCAGGACTTCGGCTACGCGCCCGTCGAGGCGGCGAACCGCGCCCTCGCGCGGGCCGGGATCGGCTGGGACCAGGTGGGCGCCGTCGAGCTGAACGAGGCGTTCGCCGTGCAGTCGCTCGTCTGCGTCGACGCCTGGGGCGTCGACCCGGAGATCGTCAACACCAAGGGCGGCGCGATCGCGATCGGCCACCCGCTCGGGGCCAGCGGCGCCCGCGTCCTCGGCACGCTCGCGAAGGTGCTCCGCGAGCGCGGCGAGCGCTGGGGCGTCGCCGCCATCTGCATCGGCGTCGGGCAGGGCCTCGCCGTCGTCCTGGAGAACACGAGCCCGGAGAGCAAGGGGGCGGGAGCGTGAGCCGCGCGGAGATCGTCGAGAGCGTCGACGAGGCGGTCCGCGGCATCGCGGACGGCAGCACCGTCCTGGTCGGCGGCTTCGGCTTCGCGGGCATGCCGTTCGACCTCATCGACGGGCTGATCCGGCAGGGCGCGAAGGACCTCACCATCGTGTCCAACAACGCCGGCAACGGGGACGTCGGGCTGGCCGCGCTGCTCAAGGCCGGCCGCGTCCGCAAGGTGATCTGCTCGTTCCCCCGGCAGAGCGACTCCTACGTCTTCGACGAGCTGTACCGGGCCGGGAAGATCGAGCTGGAGATCGTCCCGCAGGGCAACCTCGCGGAGCGGATGCGGGCGGCGGGCGCGGGCATCGGCGCCTTCTACTGCCCGACCGCCGCCGGGACCCCCCTCGCCGAGGGCAAGGAGACCCGGACCATCGACGGGCGCGTCCACCTCCTGGAGTACCCGATCAAGGGCGACGTGGCGCTGATCAGCGCCCACCGCGCCGACACGATGGGCAACCTCGTCTACCGCAAGACCGCCCGCAACTTCGGGCCCGTCATGGCGACGGCCGCGGCCACCACGATCGTGCAGGTCGGCGGCGTCGTCGCCGCCGGGGAGCTCGACCCGGAGGCGGTCGTCACGCCCGGCATCTACGTCGACCGCGTGGTGCGCGTCGAGGACCGCCACTACACCGTCCAAGGAGCGCGCTGACATGTCCCCCACCACGGGGCCCCTCACCCCGGACGAGCTCGCCGCGGTCGTCGCCCGCGACATCCCGGCGGGCTCCTACGTCAACCTCGGCATCGGCCGCCCGACCAAGGTCGCCGACCATCTCCCGGACGGCTCGGGCGTCGTGCTGCACACCGAGAACGGCATGCTCAACATGGGCCCCGCCGCGACCGGCGACGGGATCGACCCGGACCTCACCAACGCCGGCAAGGTCCCGGTGACGGAGCTGCCCGGCGCGTCGTACTTCCACCACGCGGACTCGTTCGCGATGATGCGCGGCGGCCACCTCGACGTGTGCGTGCTCGGCGCGTTCCAGGTGTCGGCCACCGGCGACCTCGCGAACTGGAGCACCGGCGCCCCCGACGCCATCCCGGCCGTCGGCGGCGCGATGGACCTGGCGATCGGCGCCAAGCAGGTCTTCGTGATGATGACGCTGTTCGACAAGAAGGGCCGGTCGAAGCTCGTGCCCGAATGCGGCTACCCGCTGACGGGCGTCGGCTGCGTCAGCCGGGTCTACACCGACGTCGCCGTCATCGACGTCGGCCCGGACGGCGCGTCGGTCCGCGAGACCTTCGGCATCACGATCGACGAGCTCCGCGACCGGGTGCCGGTCCCCCTCAAGCACGCCTGACCGCTGAGGTGCGGCGAGCCGTCGTCATGGGACCGCTCATGACGGCGGCTCGCCGCAGGTCGACGGGTTCGTCAGGGAACGGAAGGGGTGAGGGTGTCCGCGGACGACAAGGGGATCGGGGTGAACATCGGCGGCTCGTCGGCGGGGTCGAGCGCGGTCGGGCCGTAGAGCCAGTCCACGAACGCGTAGTCGTAGGTGTCGCGCTCCCGCAGCAGGACGTTCCGCTGCCGCCGTGCGAGCCCGTCGAGGTGCCATAGCTCGCCCCAGGCGCGCGACGTGGTGACGACGCGGCGGCAGTGCTCGGGCCGGACGGCCTGGTAGGCGGCGAGGACGGCCTCCCAGCCGCCGCCGGCGAGGTGGCGGGCGACCTGCTCGCCGAGCACCCACCCGTCCTCGATCGCCATGATCGCGCCCTGGGCGATGTACTGCAGCGGGGGGTGCGCGGCGTCGCCGAGCAGCGCGATGCTCCCGTCCACCCAGGTCATGATCGGGTCGCGGTCGTACATCCGCCACCACCGGTCGCGCCACATGTCGGGCAGGCCGCCGCGGACGAAGTCGCAGGTCCCCGCGAACGCCGCGTCCAGCTCGTCGGGCGTGCCCCAGTCCTCCTCGCCGGCGCGCGCCTTGGGCGACTCGAACACGGCGACCTGGTTGAGCAGCTCGCCGCCGCGCAGCCCGTAGTGGACGAAGTGGCAGCGCGGGCCGACGTACACGACGACCTCGGACAGGTCGACCTCCGCGGCCCGGCCGCTCGCGGTCGGGGTGGTGCCGCGGTACGCGACGTACGCCGACGACACCGGCTCGTCGTCCACGAGCAGCTTGCGCGCCACCGAGTGCAGCCCGTCGGCCGCGATGACGACCCGCGCCTCCTCGACGCGGCCGCCGGCGAGCGTCACGCTCGCGCCGCCGGGGGTGTTCGCGCAGGCGGTGACCTGCTGGGACGTCCGCAGGTCGACGCCGGCGCGCTCGCAGGCGCGCAGCAGCATGGCGTGCAGGTCGCTGCGGTGGATGACCAGGTACGGGAAGCCGTAGCGGCGCTCCAGGTCGCGCAGGTCGAGGCGGGTCAGCTCGGTGCCGTCGACGGCGTCGCGCATGATCATCGCGTCGGGCAGGACGCCGAGGCTCTTGGCCTCGTCGAGCAGGCCGTAGTCGTCGAGGATGCGCGTGCAGTTCGGGGCGAGCTGGATGCCGGCGCCGACCTCGCCGAAGGCGGCGGCCCGTTCGAGCACGCGGACGGCGAGGCCGCGGCGGGTCAGCGCGTAGGCGGCGCCCAGCCCGCCGATCCCGCCGCCGACGACGATCACATCAGGGTTGGTCATGGTCTCTTCCTTCTCGGGCGCCTCAGAGCCAGGGGCCCAGGTCCGGGGCGCCGGCGAGGGCGTGCGGCCGTCCGGCCAGCCAGGCGGCGACCTCGGGGAGCGGCCCATCCGGGAGCGCGTCCAGCCCCCGCTTGGCGGCGATGTCGGTGACGAGGGCGTCCAGGAAGCCGCCCGGCAGGTCGGTGAAGGAGACGCCGCGGTCCAGGTCGACGGCGTGGACGAACGTCTCGCGCGACCGCATCCAGGGCACCTCGGTCGCGGGGACGGTGCGTCCCTGGGCGGTGACGACCTCGGCCTGCCACTGAGCCTCGGTGAGCGCGTCCATCGCCGTCCGCAACTCGGTGCAGGACCGGGCCAGCCAGCCGGTCAGCTCGGCGCCGCTCATCCGGGGGCCGCGCTCGATCCCGGCGGCCCGCTCCTCCGCCGACGCGTACATCGGGGTCTCCTCGCCGGTGGCCGCCCAGTGCACCAGGTTGCCGAGCGCGTCGCCGTTCGCCGCGACGTGCGCGACGAGGTGCTTGCGGGACCAGCCGGGCAGCAGGCTCGGGGCCTCGAACTCCGGCTCGGTCAGGCCTCCGGCGGCGTCGAGGAACAGCCGCGTGCCCTCCCGCGCCCAGCGGACGGCGTCGGCGAACGTGCGGGCCATCAGGCGTCCTTGACGACGCGGTTGACGCACGCGCCGACGCCGTCGACCTCGGTCACGACCGTCTCGCCACCGGTGAGGTACACCTTCGGGTCGCGGGCGTGGCCGACGCCGGCGGGGGTGCCGGTGGCGATCAGGTCGCCGGGGCGCAGCGTGATGATCGTGGAGATGTACTTGACCAGGAAGACCGGGTCGAACAGCAGCGTGCCGGTGTCGTCGGACTGCATCTCCGCGCCGTCGACCACCGTCCGCACCCGCAGCGCCGGGCGCACGCCGCCGACCTCGTCGGGCGTGACCAGGTACGGGCCGAGGGGGGTGGAGGAGTCCCAGATCTTGCCCTGCGTCCACTCGATGGTGCGGAACTGCCAGTCGCGCACGGACACGTCGTTCATGACGGTGAACCCGGCGATCGCCGCCTCGGCCTGCGCGTCGTCGGCGCGGCGGACCTCCGCGCCGATGACGACGGCGAGCTCCACCTCCCAGTCGAGGGCGTCGGTCTCGGCCGGCTTAACGATGTCGTCGTGCGCGCCGATCAGGGAGTCGGCGAACTTGGGGAACAGCGTCGGGTACGCCGGAAGCTCCCGCCCCATCTCCTTGATGTGGTTGGAGTAGTTGTGACCGACGCAGATCACCTTCGACGGGTTCGGCACGACGGGTGCGAAGTCGGCGCCGTCGAGGTCGTGGACCGCGCCGGAGGCCCCGGCCGCCCTCGCCCGCCAGTCCGGCTCGGCGAGCAGGGCGCCGAGGTCGGGATACCCGAGGTCGACGAGCCGGTCGCCGTCGAGGCGGACGGCGCGGGTCCCGGCGGCGGTGCGGATGGTGGAGAGCTTCATCAGATGGCGTCCTTGGCGGTTCGGTGGAGCTTGAGGGCCTCGAAGACGGGCGCGTCGCCGAAGCGGAACAGGTCCAGGGCCCCGGAGTCGGAGTCGGACGGCCCGGCCTCGGACCGCACCGAGAACGGTTCCCACGACGGCACGACGAAAAGGTCCCCGCGGGTCACCGACCAGGTCCGGTCGCCGACCGAGACCGTGCCGGACCCGTCGAAGACCTGGTAGACGCTGGAGCCGGTCTCGCGGACCGGGGCCGTCTCCGCGCCCCGCGCCACCCGGTGGAACTCGGCCCGCAGGGTCGGGAGCACGTCGGTGCCGTCGGCGGGGTTGCTGTAGCGGACGGCGGCGTGGCCGGGCTCGACCGTGGCGGCGTGCCCTTCCTTCTCCAGCGCGAGCTGGTCGGCGAGCGCGCGGTCGGTGTGCTCCCACTTGTACGACAGCAGCGGCGACCCGGGCGTGGTGTGCGCGACGCCGACCGGGCGGAGCCCGGGGTGACCCCAGAGCCGCTCGGAGCGGGACCGCTCGGGCGTGATGCGCTCGGCGTCGGAGATCTCGTCGCGCCCGAACTCGAAGAACTGCGCCTCGGTCAGGTACTGGAACGGGATGTCGAGGCCGTCGATCCAGGCCATCGGCCGGTCGGTGGCGTTGTGGTGGGCGTGCCAGTTCCAGCCGGCCTGCGGCAGGAAGTCGCCGCGGTTCATCGGCACGGGGTCGCCGCCGACGACCGTCCACACCCCGGAGCCCTCGACGACGAAGCGGAAGGCGTGCTGGGTGTGGCGGTGCTCGGGCGCGTCCTCGCCCGGCATCAGGTACTGGATCGCCGCCCACAGCGTCGGGGACGCGAACGGGCGGCCGCCCAGCCCCGGGTTGGCGAGCGCGATCGCGCGGCGCTCGCCGCCGCGCCCGACCGGGACGATCCGCCCCGCCCGGTCGGCGAGGCGGACGAGCCGGTCCCACTTCCACACGTGCGGGACGGCGCTGGAGCGCGGATGCGGCGGCATCAGGCCGCCGATCTCCGTCCACAGCGGGACGAGCAGTTCGGCCTCGAAGCCGCGGTAGAGGTCCTCGAGCTCCGGGGTGACCTCGGGCTGCCCGGGCGCGTCGACGGCCCGCAGCCGCACCGGCGAGTCCGCGGGCGCGGGCGCGTCCGCGGGCGCGGGCGCGTCCGCGGGCGCGGGCGCGTCCGCCGGGGAGGCCGCGAGGGGGTCGGCAGGAGTGCTGGTCATACCCGCCATCGTGGTGCCGGTACGCTGTGAAGAATAGGAAATTCTGTTCTCCAGAATCGAGCCCGCGTGGACAAGCCCTTCAAGGCGCCGCCGCCGTACGCGATCGCGAGCGTCGACAACGCGCTGCGCATCGCGACGATGCTGCAGCTCGAAGGCCCGCTGACGGTCAGCGAGGTCGCGCGGCGGCTCGGGGTCGCGAACTCGACCGCGCACCGGCTGCTCGCCATGCTCGTCTACCGCGACTTCGCGGTGCGCGAGGCCGACCGCACCTACCGCGTCGGGCCCGTCCTGGAGCTCGCCGCGCACTCGCAGTCGGCGGCGGCCCGGCTGCGGGCCGCCGCGCTGCCGCACCTGCACCGGCTGGCCGAGATGCTCGACGAGTCCGCCAACCTGACCGTCCGCACCGGCGACACGGTGCGCTTCATCGCCAGCGTCGAGTCGCGGCAGGCGCTGCGGGTCGGCTCGCGCGAGGGGATGGTGTTCCCCGCCCACCGCACCACCGCCGGGCTGCTGCTCCTTGCCGAGCTGCCGCCGGACCGGCTGGAGGCGCTGTACGCGGCCGACCGCTACGACGAACGTCCCGGCGACCGGCCCGACCTGGACGCCCTGCGCGCGGACCTGGCGCGGGTGCGGCGCAACGGCTTCGCGCTCAACCAGGGCCGGTCGGAGCGGGGCGTCGTCGCGGTCGGCGTCCCGGTGCGCGCGCCGGACGGCGAGGTCGTGGCCGGGCTCTCGGTGTCGATGCCGAGCGCGCGGTACGAGAAGGAGCGGCTGCCCGCGCTCGCCGGCACGCTGCGCACCGTGGCCGACGCGCTGGAGCGCGACCTGACCCGCTGACCGCGCCCGCGGAACGTCAGCGGGCGCCGAGCAGCCCGAACCAGCTGTCGGTCAGCTCTTCGAGCATCTGCTCGCGGTTCAGCTTCCAGTCGGCCCCGGCCCAGTTCTGCGCCACGTAGTCGAGCTGCGCCATCGCGAGGACGCCGCGGAAGTGCCGCTGGTACGGCTCGAAGCGGCCGGCGGCGGTGAGGCCGTCCTCGACGTCGCTGATCGCCTCCTCCAGCCAGCGCTCCACGAGGTTGCGCAGCTCCGGCTCCGCGGCGGCGGCGTCGCGGCCGATCCGGATGATGGGGTGGATGACCGGCCACCGCTCGGAGGTCTGCGCGAGCCACGCCGCGAGCGCCTCGCGGCCGCCGTCCTTCACGGCCTCGACCAGGGCCAGGGCCGTCGACCCGTGCTCGGGCGACCGGCTGCGCAGCAGGACCTCGTTGAGGCGCTCGGCGATGAGCGCCTTCATCAGCTCGCTCTTCGACGGGAAGTGCGCGTAGAAGGTGACCCGGGTGGTGCCGACCGCGCCGGCGATGTCCTCGACGGTCGTGGCGAGGTAGCCCTTGGCCGAGAACAGCTCGAGCCCGGCGTCCAGGATCATCCGCCGGGTCATTTCCTTCTGTGCTTCGCGCAGGCTCGCCACCCGGCAACCCTAGCGCACGCGTCAGCACTCCTAGCATCTAGCCACCTCTGCATACGTGCAGGTCATTGACTTGACGCGATGTAAATCGATATGACACTGTGCACGCATCGACGAGTGATCCAACTCACAAGGAGTCCCCATGACACGGAGGCCGTCGTCCGGCGCGCGCACGCCGGGCCCCATCCCGACGGTGGTCGCCGGCTGCTTCGCGGTCCTGCTGGCGCAGGTGGCGTACTCGCTGCCCGGCGCCCTCAACGGCACCTTCCAGCAGGAGTTCGCGACCACGGGGTCGCAGCTCACCTGGATCACCGCCGCGTTCGCCATCCCGATGGTCGTCCTGGAACTGACCACCGGCGTGATCGGCGACCTGTTCGGCCGCAAGCGGCTGCTCCAGCTCGGCGCGGTCCTCACCGTGATCGGCTCGCTGGTCTGCTGCCTGGCCGGGACCGTCCAGGTGATGTGGACCGGCCAGGTCGTCGCCGGCCTCGGCGCCGCGATCCTCTACCCGATCTCGCTCGCGATGATCGCGGCCGTCGCGCCCAACCAGGAGGAGCGCACCAAAGCGATCGCCCTGTGGGCCGGCTTCCTGTCCATCGGCGCGGCGATCTCCCCGCTGCTCGGCGGCGCCTTCGCCGAGCACGGCGGCTGGCGCGGCGCGTACGCCGTCGTCATCGGCGCCGCCGTGCTGTCCTTCCTGATCACCTTCGCGGCGGCCGACTCGTCCGCGCCCGAGGGCCGCAGGCTCGACCTGCCCGGGCAGATCACGCTGGCGCTCGGCCTCATCGCCCTGCTGTTCGCCGCCACGCAGGGGTCGGAGAGCGGCTTCACCCGGCCGGAGATCCTCGGCGCGTTCGCCGCCGGCGTCGTCCTGCTGGCCGCGTTCGCCGCGATCGAACTGCGGGCCGCGGTGCCGCTGCTGAACCTGCGGCTGTTCGCCAACCGCGCCTACGCGATCGTCGCGATCGCCACGGTCGTCGGCATGTTCGCGTTCCTCGCCACCTGCTACTCGATGAGCATCTGGCTCGGCGCCGTCCAGCACCAGAGCGCGCTCCGGATCGGCGTGCTGTTCCTGTTCATCCAGGGTCCGGCCTTCCTGTTCGTGCCGGTCGTCTCGCGGCTCATCCGCAGGGTCTCGCCGCGCTGGGTGCTGTCCGGCGGCTTCGCGCTCATGGCCGCGGCGGGCATCTGGTGCTCGACGTTCGACGTCGCCGACATGGGCTGGACGCGGTTCATCGCCCCGCTGACGCTGCTCGGCTGCGGCTTCGCGCTGACGGTCGGGTCCATCACCGCCGTCGCGATCAACACGGTCCCGGTCCGGCTCGCCGGGATGGCCAGCGCGACGACCAACCTGCTGCGCGACTTCGGGTTCGCGCTCGGCCCGGTGCTCATCGCCGCGCTCGCGATCAACAAGGCCAACGACGCGCTGCTGTCCGGCCTCGGCCGGGCGATCGGGGCGTCCGGCCTGCAGGCGCCGTACTCCGGGGTCGCGGGCGGCATCGCGCACGAGGGCGGCGCCATGGCGATCAACTCGATGCCGGTCGTGCCGGGCGCCGGCCCGGGCGCGCGGCCGGTGCCGATGCCGCAGCAGCTGCACCAGCTCGCCTTCGAGTCGCTCGGCAGCGCCTACAACACCGCCTTCCTCGTGGCGGGCCTGTGCGCGGCGGCGGCCGGCGTGCTGACGCTCGTCGGCCTGTTCGGGCACCGCGAGAGCGCGCCCGAGACGGACGGCACCGAGTCACCCGACCTGGTCGCGGCCTGATCGCCTGCCGGTGCGATCAAGTTCCTTACATGAAGGAAGCTCATTTGACATGACGTAAAGTGAAGTGACACCCTTCACAGCGATCGCGTGGCGGCCGCCCTCCATCCGCGCGCGCCCACGCCGCGGTGACCCGACGCCGACGAAAGGAAGTGGCCATGACCGGCGCACCGACCGCCGAGAGAAGCCCCGCGGAGAACGGCACCGCCGGGAGCGGCACCGTCAACACCGTCCTCGGCCCCGTTCCGGCGGACGACCTGGGGATCGTCGCCGTCCACGAGGCGCTGCTGTCCGTGGTCCCGGGCGCCGAGCACGCCTTCGACGTGACCATCGACCGCGCCGAGGTCTTCGAGGTCCTGGCGCGGAGGCTGGCGGACTTCCGCGCGCACGGCGGCGGGACGATCGTCGACGCCACGGGCATGTTCCACGGCCGCGACGTGCGGCTGTACGAGGCGCTGTCGCGGTCGACCGGGGTGCACATCGTCGCGTCCACCGGCATGGGCCCCGAGGAGATGCTCGGCGGCTACTTCCTCACGCCGCAGACGAACCCGCCGACGCCGTGGCCCGCGGAGAGGTTCGCCGACCTGTTCACCAAGGAGATCACCGAGGGCATGGTGATCCCGCGCGTGGAGCGGCGGGGCGCCGCCGGGCTCGTGGCGACCGCCGCGACCCGCGCGGGCATGACCGCGACCGACGAGAGCCTGTTCCGCGGCGCGGCCCGCACCGCCCTCGCCACCGGCGTCCCGCTCTCCGTCCGGTACGGGAGCGACGCCGTGCACGATCTCGACGTCGTCCTGGACGAGGGCCTCCCCGCCGACCGGGTGGTCGTCGGCGGCCTCGACCGCAGGGACGCGGTCGAGGCCGGCGCCCCTCTCGCGATCGCGCGCCGGGGCGCCTACGTCGCGATCGACCATGTCGGCCTGAACGACGACGCCGCGCACGTCACCGACCGCGAACGCGCCGCCCTGGTGCTCGACCTCGTCGAGGCCGGCCACGGCGACCGGATCCTGCTGTCGGGCAATGCGATCGGCGTCGCGAAGGGCCAGGACGCCTACGACCTGCCGTACAGCCACGCCGCCGCGGTGTTCGTCCCGCTGGCGGCGTCGCTGGGGCTCGGCGGCGAGGACGCGCACCGCATCCTCGCCGGCAACCCGCGCGACCTGCTGACCGTGCGCTGATCTTCCTGAGGTTTGGAGCGAGACGAATGTCGAGGGTGAACACCGTCCTGGGGACGATTCCCGCCGAGGAGCTGGGAGTCGTCGCCGTCCACGAGCACATCGGGTACGGCATGCCCGGCTCGGAGCTGGACACCACGTGGTGGAAGTCGCCGGAGGAGCGGTACGCCGAGACCGTCCCCAAGCTGCGGAGGTTCCACGAGTACGGCGGCGGGACGTTCGTCGACGTCACCGGCATCTGCAACGGACGCGACGTCGACTACTACCGGTCGCTGTCGGCGAAGACCGGCGTCCACATCGTCGCCTGCACGGGCTTCGTCGGCGGCGACACCGCGCTGCCGTTCTTCGCGCGGGCGAGCGTCGACTACCTGGCGCGGCACTTCGTCCACGAGATCACCGTGGGCATCGGCGGCACCGGCGCGCGCGCCGGCGTCATCAAGGTCGGGGTGAGCCGCGGCGGCCGCATGACGGAGCTGGACAAGCGCATCTACCGCGCCGCCGCCCGCGCCTCCCTCGCCACCGGCGCCGGCATCCTGACGCACCTGGCCATCGACGCCGAGAACGCCATCGCGATCTTCAACGAGGAGGGGCTCCCCCTCGACCGCGTGCTGTTCGGCCACGTCGACGACGGCGTCAACGCCGACAAGACCCGCGACACCTGGATCGCCGACCAGGGCGGCCGGATCGGGTTCGACACCTTCGGCTACGAGACCGAGCTCCCCGACCCGCCGTTCTGGGCCCGTCCGCGCCGGGAGCGCCTCGACCACTTCCTCCGGTTCATCGGCGGCGAGGGGCGCCTGAAGCAGGTGCTCGCCTCGGCGGACGCCAACTGCAGCCCGCTCGGCTGGCCGGGCGTCAAGGGCCACACCGTGAACTACATCTTCGAGGACCTCGTCCCGGACCTGCGCGCCGCCGGGCTCGACGACGCCGCCATCAAGACGATCTTCGTCGACAACCCCGCCGACTTCCTCTCCCTCACGCACTGACAAGGACCCCACCCATGCAGTCCTCGGACCTGAAGAAACTGAACGTCGCCGTCGTCGGCGCAGGGTACGGCGGCGCCGCCGCGGCCAAGGCGCTGAGCCTCCTCGGCGCCACCGTCACCGTCTACGAGCAGGCGAGCCGGATCCGCGAGGTCGGGGCCGGCATCGGCCTGCGCCCCTCCACCATGGACCGGTTCCGCCGGTGGGGCGTCATCGAGGCGATCCAGCGGGTCAGCTCCCCGAGCGACTACTTCGAGATCCTCACCGGCACCGGCGAGCCGATCATGCGGGAGGCCTGGCCGGAGATCGACGCCTTCGGCCTGACCACCCACCTGATCCACCGCGGCGACTTCATCGAGGCGCTGCTCTCGGTGCTGCCCGACGGCATGGTCCGCCTCGGCCACAGGCTGGAGCGGATCGACGACAAGGGCGACGGGGGCGTCCTGACGTTCGCCAACGGCGCCACCGCCGAGGCGGACCTGGTCGTCGGGGCCGACGGCATCAAGTCGGTGGTCCGCGAGCAGCTGTTCTCCGCCGCGGAGCCGGTGTTCTCCGGCGAGCACGCCTACCGCGCCGTCATCGACGCCGAGGACGCCTACGGCCTGGTCGTCGACGACAACCTGCGGATGTACATCGGCCGGGGCACGAAGGTCTACCTGCTGCCGCTGCGCCACCGCGGCCAGGTCTCCTTCGACATCACCGCGCTGTGCCCGGACGGCACCTGGGCACCGGACGTCACCAAGGACGACCTGCTCAGGACCGTCGAGGGCTTCGACGAGCGGATCGTGAACATCGTCCGCGACCTCGACATGGCGACGGTCAACTGCCGCGCGGTCTACGACATCGACCCGATCGACCGCTGGCACTCGGACTCGGTGGTCCTGCTCGGCGACGCGGCGCACTCGATGCTGCACCACCACGGCCAGGGCGCGAACTCCGCGATCCTGGACGCGGGCGTCCTCGCCGACTCCCTCCGGGACGCGGGCTCGGTGAGCGAGGCGCTCGCGCTCTACCAGGCGACCCGCAAGCCGGTGACCGACGAGCTGCAGCGCGTCTCGCGGCAGGGCTGGACCGAGGACGAGGTCGACGAGGTCTTCCCGAGCCAGAAGCCCGCGTCCCAGCGGCCCGCCTCGCGCGGAGCGGGGGTCTGACGCCATGCCGCTGCACCCCGAGATCGCCAAGGCCCTCGCCGCCATGCCCGCGCCGCCGCCCGGTCCGCTGGACCCGGAGGCGATGCGCGCCGGCGAGGAGGCGGAGGTCCCGGCCGTCGCCGACCGCCTGCCGCTGCACTCCGTCGAGGACGTCACCGCGCGGACCGCGGCCGGCGAGGTCCCGGTCCGGGTCTACACGCCGGACGACGCCGGCGCGCACGGCCTGCTGGTCTACTTCCACGGCGGCGCGTTCTTCCTCGGCAGCCTGGAGACGCACGACCACGTCGCGCGGAACCTGGCCAAGGAGACCGGGCTCACGGTCGTGTCCGTCGGCTACCGGCGGGCACCCGAGCACGCCTTCCCGGCGGGGCTCGACGACTGCTACGCCGCCGTCCGGTGGACCGCCGAGAACGGCGAGGCCCTGGGCTGGGACGGCACCACGCTGGCCCTCGCGGGCGACAGCTCCGGCGGCACGTTCGCCGCCGCGGTCGCCGCCATGGCGCACGACGACGGCTTCGACCGGATCACCCACCAGGTGCTGTTCTACCCGTCGCTCGACCTGGACTTCGACGTCGACCGCTACGCGTCGCTGCGCGACAACGCCGTCGGCTACGGGCTGGAGACGGCCGGGCTCAAGCCGTTCAACGCCTTCTACATCGGCAGCGGCGCCGACCCGGCGGACCCCCGCGTCTCACCGATCAAGCGGGCGGACCTCTCCGGGCTGCCGCCCGCGCTGATCATCACCGGCGAGCTCGACCCGCTGCGCGACGAGGGCGAGCTGTACGGCCGGAGGCTGGACGACGCCGGCGTGGACGCGACCGTCAGCCGGTACGCCGGCGCGGGGCACGGCTTCGTGCAGCACTTCTCGTGGATCCCCGAGTACCACCGGGCCTACGCGGAGACCCGCGACTTCCTCGCCCGCCCACCCCGCCGCCCCCGCCGCTAGGAGAGCCATGCCCGACGTGAGGATCCACCCCCTGGTCTCGCCGTGGGGCCGGTTCGGTCTCTACAGCTTCTTCATCGACGCGCCGGAGCCCGCGATCGTCGACACCGGCATCGCCTCCTCCCCCGCCGAGGGCATGGCCCCGGCGCTGGAGGCCATCGGCCGCCGGATCGAGGACGTCCGCTGGATCCTGCTGACCCACGGCCACATCGACCACGTCGGCGGCGCCCGCGCCCTGTGGGAGCTGACCGGACGGCGCGCGCGGGTCGTCATCCACGAGGCCGACGCGCCGCTGCTACGCTCGCGCCGCGCGCACGTGGACGAGTACCTCGCCGGGCGCGGCCGGTACCTGAACGACCCCGAGGGCGAGGCGAAGGTGACCGGCGCGGCCGACGCCGTCATCTCCGGCGAGATGGAACCGGACGTGCTCGTCAAGGGCGGCGAGACGATCCCCCTCGGCGGCGGTGTCACGGTCTCCGTCCACGCGATCCCCGGGCACACGCCCGGGTCGGTCGCCTACGTCGTCGACGGCCAGGGCGCCGTCTTCGTCGGCGACGCCGTCCAGGTGCACGGGGCGGCCAACGGCTTCCCGGGGTTCGAGGACCCGGCCGCGTACCGCGCCGGCCTGGAGTACCTGCGCGACGAGGTCCGTCCGCGCCACCTCTATCTCGGCCACCCCTACCGCCGCGCCGACGGCAGGCCGTACGGCGTCGAGCTCGACGCGGCGCAGGCCGAGGAGGCCCTGCGCGAGAGCCTCGACATCGAGGGCCGGGTCGGCAGGGCCGCCCACGCCTGCCTGTGCGCGGGCCTCCAGGAGACCGGCTCGCCGTACTCCCCGTTCGCGCCCGTCGCGCAGGAGGTCGGCTACACCGCCGACCCGACGCTGGAGCCGTCGCCGTTCTTCACCTCGATGCACGGCTACCGCACGCACTTCACCCAGAACTCGTGACAGAGGAGGGCTTCGCGCCCATGGCCGACTTCCGGATCATCCAGGCGGGCCTGGAGAAGATCACCGTCCGCAGGGACCTCCGCGTGCCGATGCGCGACGGCGTCACCCTCGCGGCCGACGCCTACCAGGGCGCCGGCGACGAGCCGCGCCCCGCGCTCGTCGCGCTCAGCCCGTACGGCAAGGAACTGCAGGCGCTCGCGCTCACGACGCCGCCGCAGCGGCGCCCCAGCCCGATGTGGGACGGCTGCATCGAGGCTGGCGACATCGCGCGCGTCGTCAAGGAGGGCTACGTCCACGTCATCGGCGACCTGCGCGGATCGGGCGCGTCCGAGGGCGAGCACATCGGCAACTACAACGCCGGCGGCGTCCCGCTGGGCCAGGACGCCTACGACTTCATCGAGTGGGTCGCGGCGCAGCCGTGGTGCGACGGCAACGTCGGCATGATCGGCATCTCCTACTTCGGCTCGATGCAGGTCCTCGCGGCGGCCGAGCGCCCGCCGAGCCTGAAGGCGATCTTCGTCAGCGGCGGCCACTACGACTTCTACGAGACCACCTACCACGGCGGCGTCATGTGGTTCATGCCGCGCGCCGCCCGCGAGGGCCGCGGCGGCGACTCCGGCTGGGCGTTCACCGACCGGGTCAAGTCCCGGATGCTGGAGACCTACTCCCCGGAGGAGATCCGGGAGCGCGTCGCCGCGCGGCTCCAGGACCCGGACGTCGCCGCCTGGCCCAACCTCGTCCACGTGCTGCACTACCCGAAGAACCACGAGGCCTGGTTCGACATCGTGCTGAACGAGGTCGACGGTGAATGGTACGAGGAGCGCAACCCCGTCACGCTCGCGCCGAACATCGACATCCCGGTCTGGCTCCAGATCGACCAGGGCCGCGGCTGGACGATGGACGGCACCATCGAGGTCTTCAACGCCCTGAAGGGCCCGAAGAAGCTCGACATCGGCCCGTACCCGCCGATGCAGTCGCGCCCCTTCATCGAGGAGCACGACAAGATGTTCCGCTGGTACGAGTACTGGATCAAGGGCGTCGACAACGGGATCATGGACGAGCCCGCCGTGACCGTCCACGTCGAGGGCTCCCGCGAGACCGTCACCGGCGCGCAGTGGCCGCCGAAGGACGTCGAGTACAGGGCGCTCTACCTGCGTCCGCGCCGGAAGCTCTCGTTCGAGCCCGAGCTGATGGGCGCCGAGCACGCCACGCCCGACGGCTTCTACCAGGCGCCGCTGACGGTGACCGACAAGGTGGAGATCCTCAGCTGGAGCACCGCCCCGTTCGACGCGCCGGCGGAGATGATCGGCCAGGGCGCCGCGCACCTGTTCGCGGAGATCGACCAGCCCGACACGAACTTCATCCTGCGCCTGTGGGACGAGGCACCGGACGGCAAGCGGCAGCTCATCACGACCGCCTACCTCAAGGCCTCGCACCGCGAACTCGACGAGGAGCGCACCACCGAGGGGAACCCCTACCACCCGCACACCCGCGCGGTGCCGGTCGAGCCGGGGAGGATCGAGGAGTACGTGCTGCGCGTCTACCCGTTCGCGGCGACGTTCCTGCCCGGCCACAGGCTGGTCGTGGAGCTGTCCAACGACGAGCCGCTCGCCGACGAGCACAACGCGCTGCTCCCGCCGGACGCGTTCCACCTGCCGGTGGGCCGCCCCGTCACGCACAAGATCTACCGCGACGCCGCCCACCCGTCACGGCTGGTGCTGCCGTTCACGACGCGCGCGGCGGCGGAGTAGCAGAGGTCAGGGGACGCGGTGCAGGGACGGCTGCCGCAGCGCGGGGGCCAGCCAGCGCTCCAGCAGGGCGCGGAGCCGTTCGTCGTCGCGGGGCGGCTCGCCGGGGTTCTGCAGCAGCGACGTCAGCAGCCGCATGATGATCTCGGCGAGGCCGGTGAGGTCGTCCTCGCCGATCCCGGCGGCGTCCCAGTCGACGGGGAAGCGGCGCAGCATCAGGGCGCCGTAGCCGATGGCGTCCGCGGTGGTGGCGCCGCGGCCGAAGGCGCTGGAGTCCTTCAGCTGCAGCAGCAGGCTGAGGCGCGGCTCGGTCGGGATGGTCCGGACGCAGAACATCATGCCCTCGACGACGGCCTCGGCCGGGTCGCGGACGCCGCTGCCCCGCAGGTGGGCGACCATCCGGTCCACGAACGACGCGGCGCCCTGTGCGGCGACCTCGCCGACGATGTCGCTGATCCGGGCGAAGTGGCGGTAGACGGTCTGGCGCGTGACGCCGAGCTCGGTCGCGACGTCGGAGAGGGTCGTCTTCGCGACGCCGTGCCGGTCGATGCAGCGGGCGGTCGCGTCGACGATGCGCTGCCGGGCCTCGGCATCCGTCGCGGGGGGCCGGCCTCCCCAGCCGTGGTGCGCCATGGCCCTAGGATCGCACAGGCTCCACGGCCGGTTCCGGCGCGTTGACCCGCAGTACGGCCACGATGAAGCCCGCCGCGGCGACGGCGCACAGCGCGGCGTACCAGAGGCTGCCGATCGGCGTGCCCTGCTCGGTGACGCCGCCCGTCGCACCGAAGTACGCCGGCAGCGCGACCAGCCACAGCACGACGAGGACGGCCAGGTACACCGCCGGGTAGACCCGCGCGAACAGCGGCGACGCCACCCGCGGGGCGCCGCCCGCGCGGGCCGCCCGGTAGGCGTCCGCGAGCAGGTAGAGCCCGGCGATCCAGACCACGGCCAGCTCGGCCGAGAGGATGCCCCGCTGGACGCCGACCTGGTCGTCGCCGCGGAACGCGCCGCTCGGCGCGCTCACGACGATCATCGCGAGCGGTGTCACCGCGCCGGCGACGACGGTGCGCCACGCGACGCTCCAGCCCGGCAGCGCGCTCCGGCCCGGCCTCGCGCCGGTCAGCCGGACGACGAGGTAGGTCATCGCGCCGAACGACACCGAGGCGAACAGCAGCATGCTGTTCATCGGCACCGACGCGAGCGCCGGCCGGTTGATCATCGTGTTCGCCGGGTTCCACGCCCACCACTTCAGCTGCGGGCCGAGCTGGTCGAAGATCTCGTAGAAGACCTGGCAGGCGAACGCGACCGCGACCGCGCCGGCCAGCGGGCCGCGCCGGGCGAACACGCCCAGCGACCGGACCAGCTCGTAGGCGAGCTGCGAGATCGCCGGATAGAACGCCACGATGTAGAGCGGCAGCCGGTCGTACATGAACTGCACCGTGAACACGTTGTGCGAGAAGATGAACCCGACCTGCTTCTCCAGGCCGAACCAGCCCGGGAAGTACAGCGGCGGCTCGATCACCGCCAGGTAGACGACCGAGGCGAACCACAGCGAGATGTTGACCGGGTCGCCGTCGCGCCGCCACCGCCGCCACGCGTGGACGAGCGCGAACACCGCCCCGCCGACGACGAGCGCCTCCAGGACGGGCATGGTGCCGTTCGCCAGGTCGAACGGGTTGCGGAACGTCACCAGGGGATCGGTGTGGTGGCAGGAGAAGCCCAGCTTCTCCGCGACGCGCTCGGCCACCGGGTCGCAGGTGTAGCCCATGTCGCTCCTCCGCTCGTCAGGCGCCGACGAGGTCGTCGCCGCGCCGGGCCGTCCCGGACGGCGCGCCGCCGGTGTAGCCGGTGAAGTCGATGCCGGGCGGGTCCTGCCGTTCGTCGAACCCGCCGGGCACGACCGTCCGGCCGAGCCGCTGCCGCAGCTTGTAGCGCGCGATGCCGAACCAGAACCGCGGGTCCCGGGCCATGTCGCGGAGCGACCGGTCGAGGTTGAACACCTCGGCGAACGTCCGCTCGACGTAGCCGTCCTCGCGGCTCGCGGCGTTGATCGCGTTGAAGACCGGCCAGCTGAAGCGCGCGGCCAGCCGGCGCCGCCAGCGCGGGGCGACCTCCGTCCCGGTCGCGAAGTCGTACGCCTGGTCGCGGGCCATCGCGAGCATCCACGGCACGTCGAGGGACTCCTTCTGCCGGGCGAGGAACGCGCGGAAGAAGGCGAGGTCCAGGGCGTCGCGGCCGCGCAGCATCTCGCCGAGGATGAGCGCGGACCGGGCCGCCGAGCTCATCCCCTGCGCGTAGAACGGGTTGAACGCGCAGATCGAGTCGCCGACGCACACCAGCCCCGCGGGCGGCACGTCCAGCAGGTCGAAGCGCCGCCACTTGTTGCCGGTGGAGCGGGTCAGGTGGACCTCGGAGGTCGGGGTGCACGCGCGGGTCGCGCGGCCGAAGAGCGTGGCCCGCACCCGGTCCGCGGCGGCCTCGAACGCCTCCGCCTTGCGGGGCATCTCGATCCCCCACGACCCCATGCACACGATGGCGCGGTCGCCCTCGATCGGGAAGAAGTTGCTGAGGAACTCGTGCTCGGCGGGGTGGTCGCCGGTGTCCTGCGTCGGGGTGACGACGAGGTGCTTCCACCACCACGTCTCCGGGCGCCGGTCGGCGGGCGGCAGGTCGTACCACCGCGAGGTGTAGGTGACCTTGGCGTCGAGAGTCCGCTCCGGCGGCGCGGCCCAGCCGGCCGCGCTCAGCCAGTCGGCGACCGAGGAGCCGCGGCCCAGCGCGTCGACGACCAGGTCCGCGGCCAGGTGGACGTCGTCGCCGCCGGCGGTGCGGTACTCCACGCCCTCGACGCGCCCGCGCGCGGTGCCGCCCCCGGTGGACCGGAGCCCGGTGACGGTCGCGCCCTCGCGGATCTCGATCGCGGGCAGCTCGCGGACCTTGTCGCGCAGCACCCGCTCGATCAGCACCCGCGAGCTGTACACCATCGTCATCGACCCGGTCTTGCGCGGCGCCCAGCCGTCGTTCTCGCAGTACGCCGCGTCCATGGACGGCATCAGGTGCATCCCGCCCGCGGCGATCAGCGCCTCCTCGAAGCCGGGGAAGATCGCGCCGATCGCGCGGCGGCCGGAGTTGAGGAGGAAGTGCGGGTGCTTGCTCTGCGGCACGCCCCGCCGGTGCTCCGCGTCCGGCGGCAGCTCGTCCCGCTCCAGCACGATCACCTCGTCGAAGCGGCGGGCGAGCACGCCCGCGGCGCACAGCCCCGCCACGCTCCCGCCGAGCACCACGGCCGTTCCGCGTCCCATCCGCCCCGCCCTCCATTCATACAGATGATGAGTGAATGTATGATTGCCGGGACGGCGCGTCAAGGGCCCCGGGCCCGTCGGCTGGACGGCGCGGGTTCCCTTTCGTCATGATTCGCGAATGTGGCGTGAGCTGATCGACGAACACACCCGCGAGGCCCGCTTCGCCCCGCCCGCCACGGAGCGGGAGCTGCAGCGCGTCGAGGAGAGCCTGGGGCACCTGCTCCCCGACGACCTGGCCGGGCTGCTCGGCGAGACCGACGGCGTGGTCGACGCCAACGGCTACAACCTGGTCTTCTCCGCCGACCAGGTGCTGCAGGGCAACCTGGAGATGCGCACCTACCCCGCCCTGAAACGGCTCTACATGGCCTTCGACCAGCTGCTGTTCTTCTCCGACGCGCCCGGCGACGGCAACCTGTTCGCCTACGCCCTCGTCCCCGAGGGCCGGCCCGACATCTTCGTCTGGGACCACCGGACCGACAACCGGCGCTGCGTCGCACCGTCCCTGGAGCACTTCGTCAAGGCCTGGCTCACCGGCCGCGTCCAGCTCTGATCCCGCCGCCTGCGGCGCGAGGGTCAGAGCCGGGCGATGACGAGGGCGATGTCGTCGGGGCCGCCGCCCTCGACGCCGAGCCGGGCCAGCACGACGTCGGCCAGCTCCGCGGCCTCGTACCGGGCGGCGTCGGCGAGCGCGCCCGTGAGCCGGTCGAGACCCGCGTCGATGTCCTCGTCGTGGCGTTCGATGAGCCCGTCGGTGTACAGCACCAGCGTGTCGCCGGGCTCGTAGGAGGCGTTGGCCTGCGGGCGCGGCACCGGCTGCACGCCGAGCGGCGGGTCCGTCGCCAGGTCGAGCAGGTCGTGGCGGCCGTCGGCGTGCGCGAGCACCGGCGGCGGATGCCCCGCGCTGCTGTAGGTCACCATCCGGTTCCGGGTGTCGACGACCACCTCGACGACCGTGGTGTTCAGCGCCGCCTCCAGCGACCCCGCGTACAGGCCGAGGACCTCCAGCGCCGGCGCGGGACGCTCGACCGCGCGCATCGCGGCGCTCAGCGCGCTGCGGAGCATCCCCATCGCCGCGGCCGCCTCGAGCCCGTGCCCGACCACGTCGCCGACCGCCAGCGCGAACCGGTCGGGCGGCAGGTCCACGACGTCGTACCAGTCGCCGCCGACGCTCAGCCCCCGGGTGGCGGGCAGGTACCGGACCGCCACCTCGCCGCGCACGTCCAGGTCGGGCGTCGTCAGCATGGCCCTCTGCAGCGTCAGCGCGACCTGCCGCTCGCGCGCGTGCGCCCGGCGCAGCTCCGCGTTCAGCCGCTGCAGCTCGCGCGCCCGCGCGTACAGCTTGGCCTCCAGCGTCTGCGCCGTCTCCAGATGCGCGCCCCTCCAGACGCCGGGACGCTCGCCGCGCGCGGCCTCCCGGCCGGACGTCACGTACGGGGTGACGTCCTCGGCCTGGTGGACGATCCACGCGATCCGCCCGTCCGCGCCGGGCACCGGGACGTTCACCAGCGCCCACCAGCGCTCCTCGGTCCCGTCCGGCCCGGGGATGCGATGCCTCTGCAGCGGCATCGTGTCGGGCTCGCCCGTGGCCAGCGCCCGGTTCAGCGAGGCCTCCAGGTTCCGCGTCCCCTCGGCGTCCGCCGCGTCGGGGAACGCCTCGAACACGTGGAGGCCGACGAGGTCCTCGCGGGCCCGGCCGGTGGCGTCCTCGAAGGCGCGGTTGACGTCCGCGATCACCAGGTCGGGGCCCGTCACCAGCGACGGGCTGGGCATCGCGGCGAACAGCGCCGCGTGGTCGACCCCCGCCGCCACGCTCACCGGCTCTCCCTCCCCCACCTGCGCCGACATTCCCCGGAGTGCGGGCCCCAACCCGCCGTGCCGCATGCGGCGGGCCGGAGGAAACTGGGCGGTCATGGAAAGGGAAACGGGCTTCCAACAGGTGCTCGCCGGGCCGGGGCTGCGGCTGGAGCCGCTCGCCGCCGGGCACGCGGCCGGGCTGCTCGCCGCCGCCGACGACGAGGTCTTCGCCCACCTGCCCTATCCGAGACCCGCCTCGATCCAGGAGATGCGCGCCTGGATCGAGGCGGCGCGCGGGGAGCCGCTGCGCCGGCCGTACGCGATCGTCACCGGCCAGGGCGTCGCGGGGACCAGCTCGTACTGGTACCCCGACCCGGTGCGCGGGCAGATCGAGATCGGCTCCACGTGGCTCGGGCGCCGCTGGTGGGGCACCGGCGCCAACGCCGAGGCCAAGCGCCTCATGCTCGCCCACGCCTTCGGCGTCCTCGGCTTCGCCAAGGTCGCGTTCCGCACCGACGCCGCCAACGCCCGGTCGCGGCGGGCGCTGGAGAGGCTCGGCGCGCACCGCGACGGCCTGGTGCGGCGCGACTGGCCGCGCCCCGACGGGACCTGGCGCGACAGCGTCTACTACTCGATCCTCCGCACCGAATGGCGGGACGGCACCGGCGGACCGCCGCCCGATATGGGCGTTTCACATAGTTCTTAAGTTCCCGCCGAAAAGGGTGAGAGCCGCCGGAAGCGGGGTAGGGCGCCCGGCTGACGGCATGAACGAGAAGTCTCAAGGTCAGGCCGGCGCGGCCCGGACCCGCCGGCCCCGGCAGTAAGGACGTCTTCCATGCTCTCCTGCCTGCGCATCCTCACGGCCGCCTCGCTGGCCGCCGTGGCGGCCGGGCCGGTCACCGCCGCGACCGCCGCGTCCGCCGCCGAGCGGCCGGGCCGGCCCGCCGCCGACTTCAGCTGCTCGAAGCTGGTCCTGTCCACCAGCGGGCTCGCGCGCGGGGTGCGCGGCTGCCGGCCGGAGAAGGCCGGCGCCCGCGCCTCCGGCGACATCCACGGCACCTTCACCATCCACGGCTTCGTCCCGGAGAAGGCGAAGCCCGTGACGGTCACCTGCAGGCCGGACCCCGACCTGCCCAACGACCCGTCCGGCGCGTACGTCCGCGAGCTCTTCGGCTTCCACTGCCGATGACGCCCGCCGGGCGCCGCCCGCCCGCCGGACGCCGCCCGCCCGCCGCGGTCAGCCGTGCGGCGCCGCGAGCGGGAGGCGCAGGACGAACCGGGCCCCGCGCGGGGAGTCCTCGACGTACAGCGTGCCGTTGTGGGTCTCGGCGACGGCGCGGCAGATCGCGAGGCCGAGGCCGCTGCCACCGGGCTCGCGGCGGCGGCCCTCGGTCAGCCGGGTGAACGGCTCGAAGATCCGTTCCCGGTCGCCCGGCGCGATCCCGTCGCCGTCGTCCTGGACGGCGACCGTCGCGTCGCCGTCCGCGCGCCGCACCGTGACCTGCACGCCGGTGCGGGTGTGGCGCTGGGCGTTGACCAGCAGGTTGGCCAGCACCCCGGCGAGCTGCACCCGGTTGCCGGTGACGGTGAGCTCCTCGTCCGCGCTGACCTGGACGGGCGGCCCGCCGCCGCGCCTGGCCGCCTCCTCGCGCGCGAGGGCGGCCAGCCCGACCGGCTCCACCGCCCGGGGCCCGGTGCTGATCCGGGCGAGCATCAGCATCTCCTCGATGATCGCCTGGAGCCGCTCGGCGGTGGCGAGCGCGTCCCGGACGCCGCGGCGCGCGTCGGCCTCGGGGAACAGCAGCACCTCCTCCAGCTGCGTCCGCAGGCCCGTGAGCGGGCGGCGCAGCTCGTGGGAGACCATCGAGCCGAACCGGCGCTGGCGCTCCATCGCGTCCTGGAGCCGGGCGAGGGTCTGGTTGGCGGTGCGCGCCAGCCGGGCGATCTCGTCGTCGCCGGACGGCTGCGGCACGCGCAGGCTGAGGTCGCTGATGGTGATCTCGGCGATCTGCGCCCGCATCGCCTCGACGGGACGCAGCGTGCGGCCGACCAGCGACCAGGTGACCCAGGCCGTGAGCAGGGCGGCCACCAGCACGCAGACGGCGACGAGGGCCTCCAGCCGGTGGGTGGCGAGCAGCACGGGCCGCGGCATCGCCGCGTACACGATGTGCGTCTGCCCGCCCCACAGCTGGGCCGCCTCCTGCGGGGAGACCCGGCTGGCGGTGAGCATCAGGCACCGCCCGTTCGCGCACTGGACGACGCTCTGGATCCGGTCGTCGTCGGGCGGCCGGAGCGTGCTCAGCGCGGGCAGCCCGCTCGCCGCCCGGCTGGCCGACACCACGCTGCCGTTGGCGTCGACGAGCTGCAGGTAGGGGACGCGCGCGCTGGTGATCGGCTGCGGCGGGGTCGGCGAGCGCATCGAGCCGATCCACTCGGTCGCGGCCCGCTGGGTGTCCCGGAAGGCGTCCCGCTCGATGCGGTTGTGGACGGCGGTGTCCACGCCGACGCCGATGACCGCGTAGACCAGCAGCGACACGCCCGTCATGGCCAGGGTGAAGCGCGCCCGGATCGAGGACGGCGCGAGACGCGGACGCACCCTGCCGTCACCCCCCGGTCGCCGCCTGCCCTTCCCCTTCCCCTATTAGGCGGCACCGTCGCGCGGCCCTTGGTCGGCACGCCGCAAAGGCGGCGTAACTCCTCCGCTACGAACCGGGAAAACCCGGCGGCCGCGGGGCGGGGCGTCCCCGTTCGCGGCGGATCCGCGGGGTGCGCGTGCGACGATGCGGGAAGGCGTGCCGGCATCGGTGCAGGGAGGCGCGGAATGTCCGAGCGGACGGGCGACGGGTACGGCGGGCGCCGGGCGACCAGCCACGAGCGGATGACCGGGCTGCAGTGGGACGAGTCCTACCAGGGCGAGGAGCCGGCGCCGTGGGACGCGGGCCGGCCGCAACCGGCGGTGGAGCGCCTCGCCGACGAGGGCGCCTTCACCGGCCCGGTCCTCGACGCGGGCTGCGGCACCGGCGAGAACGCGCTCCGGATCGCCGCCGCGGGAGCGCGGGTCCTCGGGGTCGACGTCGCCGGGACGGCGCTGGCGATGGCCCGGGAGAAGGCGCGGGACCGCGGCCTCGACGCGGAGTTCGCGCTCGCCGACGCGTTCCAGCTCGCCCGCCTCGGCCGGACGTTCGAGACGGTCCTCGACTGCGGCCTGTTCCACACCTTCGACGACGGCGAGCGGGGCGAGTACGTCGAGAGCCTCGCCGCCGTGACCGCGTCCGGCGGCCGCCTCTTCCTGCTCTGCTTCAGCGACGCCGAGCCCGGCGACTGGGGTCCGCGGCGCGTCACCCAGGACGAGCTCCGGCAGTCCTTCGACCGGACGCACGGCTGGGAGGTCGAGTCGATCGCCCCGGAGCGGCTGGTGACGAGCTTCGACGGCGTGGGCGTCGCCGCCTGGCTCGCCGCGATCCGGCGGGCCTGAGCGGCAGGCTAGGCCTGGCCCGAGCGGCGGGCCTGAGCGGCGGGCCTGAGCGGCGGGCTAGGCCTTCACGGCCTCGCCGGCGGTGCCGGACGCGCCGGTCCCGATCCGGCGGACGCGCCGCTCGACGTCCTTGCGGGCCCCGTCGGTGCCGGGCGCCGCGCCCGTCCGGAGGGTCCCGGCGTCCGCGGTCGAGCCCGTCCCGACCTGCTTGACGCGGCGCCGCACGTCCGCCTGGGCGTCCTTGGTGCGCGGGCCCGCGTCCGGCGCGACGTCGCCGGCGTCCTCGCGCCCGCCGGTCCCCATGTGCTTGACGCGCCGCTCGACGTCCTTGCGGGCGCCGCCGGTCCGCGTGCCGTTGCCGAGCGTTCCCCGCTCGGCGCTCGCGCCGGTGCCGACGCGCTTGACGCGGCGCGCCACGTCCGCCTCGGCGTCCTTCCTGCCGGAACCCTTGCCCATTGCGCGCTCCCCCGTAGCCGGCGTCCGTCCAGGCCGTGCCGGCGCGCGCCGCGGGCTCCCGCCCACCGGCACGCGCGCCGGGCACATTCCAGCTGGTACCCCGCTGACCTGGGAGCAAGCCTCGGCGGGACGTCCCCGCCGGGCCCGCCTCAGCCGCGGGCGAGCCCGGACTCGATCGCCTCGATGATCCGGGGACGCAGCTCCGCGGCGCCGATGACGGCGTCGACGGAGCCGACCTCGACCGCGCGCCGGATGTCGTGCACGCGGTCGAACTCCGCCGCGACCTCGCCGAGCTTCTCGGCGCGGACCGACGACCGCAGCTCGTCGAGCTCCGCGGTCACCGTGGCGCGGCCCGGGCCGGTGGCGGCCGCGACGCGGGCCTCCAGCTCCCGGACGCGCGGGTCGGCGGCCGTGCGGGCGTCGACGTCGCGGGCGAACACCACGGCGGCGGCGGGGGCCCCGCCGAGCACCGAGGCGAACGAGCCCTCCAGCGCGAACACCGTCATGTTCGGGTTGAGCGCCTTGGAGAACACCACGAACGCGCCGCCGTGGTACCGCGAGATCACGCAGAACACGATGGGTCCGCGGAAGTTGACGATCGCGCGGCCGATCTCCGCGCCGTACTCCAGCTGGAGCTTGCGCATCGACTCCGGCGAGCCGTCGAAGCCCGACAGGTTCGCGAGGACCACCAGCGGGCGGTTGCCGCTGGCCGCGTTGATCGCCCGCGCGGCCTTCTTCGACGAGCGCGGGAACAGCGTGCCCGCGGTGTAGGAGTCCGGGCCGTCGGTGGGCGGGAAACCGCGCCGCGGCACCGCCTGCGACTCGATGCCGAGCAGGCACACCGGGACGCCGCCGAGATGCACGTCCTGGACGACCGCGGTGTCCGCGTCGGCCATGCCCGCCCAGCGCTCCAGCACCGGGTGGTCCTGGTCGGACAGCGCCCGCATCACGGTGCGGATGTCGAACGGCTTCTTGCGGTCCGGGTTGGCCTCGGCGGAGAAGATCTCGCCGACGGTGGCGAAGTCGCTGCCCTCCACGACGTGCGGGAAGGCGGAGACGTCGCGGTCGGCCGGGTCGGACGTCGGGGCCCGGCGCGGCCCCCGCTCCCCCGGCACGACGTAGGCGTGGTCGTAGTGCGCCATGAGGATGTCCCGCGCGGCGGTCAGGTTCGGCGCCCAGTACTGCGCCTGCCCGTTCGGGCCCATCACCCGGTCGTAGCCGCCGATGCCGAAGTTGTCCTCGGCCGACACGCCGCCGGAGAAGTCGAGCGACTGCTTGCCGGTCAGCACCATCGCCGAGTCCGGGGTCATCACGAGGACGCCCTTGGTGTGCATCAGCATCGTCGCCTCGGCGTTCCAGTACGGCTGGGCGCCGACGTTGATGCCCGCGACCACGATGTTGATCTCGCCGCCGTCCTGGGTGAACTCGACGATCCGCTTGAGCGCGGCGGCCACCCAGTCCATGTTCTCGGTGCCGGACTCCATGGAGATCCGGGCGCCGGCGGACAGCGCGTACCACTCGAGCGGCACCCGCATCCGCTCGGCCAGGTCCAGCGCGGCGATCACGCGGCGGCACTCCGGCTCCGACAGCGCGCCGAGCGCCTTCGTCGGGTCGCCGAGCAGGACGACGCGGGTGACGCCCTCGGGGTGCCGGGCGGTCGGCGTGGTGACGACGCCCGCGACCATCGCCGCGGTGTTGCGTCCCTTCGGCCGGTCGACCGGCACCAGGGCGTTCGCGTCGTCGAGGTCGTGCTCGGTGAAGTCGCCGAGCATCGCGGTCAGCTCGTACGGGTAGACGGTGTTGCGGGCGCTCGCGCGCAGCACCTTCTGCCGGTAGCCGTCGACGGGCTCGATCGGCTCGTCGGACGGCTCGCCGACGGTCAGCTCGACGCCGCCCGCGGCGTCGAACGCCAGCCGCACCGCGATCTTGGTCAGCTCGCCGGTGCTCCGGTCCCGCTGCCGGCCGATGAGCAGGATCTCCTCCAGCCCGGCGCCCGCGGTCGTCGGCAGCACCCGGCTGATGATCATCTCCAGCTCCGCGCGGGTGAGGTCGATCGGCGGCCACACGTACAGCACGATCCGGTTGGTGTCGAACCGGTTCTTCGACGGCCGCCGCGACCGGGCGCGGCGGATCGAGTCGACGCAGGTCGCGATGGAGTACTCCGCCATCGGCAGCGTCGCGAGCCGGCCCTCGTGGTCGCGCAGCTCGGTGAGGTCGCGGACCTGCGCGAACGCGACGAGCCGGTCGTCGGACGGGTTCTCCCGCGCGACGCACCGGAACAGGTAGACCTCCTCGTCCGCCGACGGCAGCCGGGTGAGGTCGAACCTGTTCAGCCGCTCCAGCTGCATCCGCTGCGCGATGTAGGGGTGCAGGCCGCGGATCAGCCGCTCCTCCGCCATCCCGGTGGCGGACGGGCGGAACGTGAAGTGGTGGTGCATCACGGCGCCGGCGCTGCCCGCGACGGTGGCGGTGAGCCGGCGGACCCGCGGCGGCAGCGGGTGCGCGGCGATGACCTCCTGCAGCGCGGCCGCCATGGCGTCGAAGTCCTCGGGCTGGTTCTCCCAGGCCAGGTAGATGTCGGCGTCGATGGCGTCCGCGCCGCCGGCCAGCTCGGCGAGCCCGCGCAGCGCACCGCCGAGCTCCTCGAACCGGACAGCGGCGGACGCCACGCACGACCCGGCGCGCTCGGCGACCACGAACGCGCAGGCCGCGCCGCCGTCGTGGCCCGGAGTATGCACGGTGCGGACGCCGGTGAGGCCCTTGTTGCCGTAGTAGCGGCGGGTCAGCACCTCCAGCATGACCGAGTTGTCGCGGTCGTGGCGGACGAGCCGCTGCCCGAGCAGCCGCACCAGCGGCTCGGTGCTGCGCACCATCTCGGCGATGCGCTCGGCGCGGTCCGGGGCGTCGGGGTGGGCGTCCAGGTGGCGCAGGTGCCGGCGGACGGCGGCGTAGACGCGGGCGCGGTTGCGGCGCAGCAGCGGCTGCGCGAACCAGGCGAACACCACGCCGCACGCGAGGTCGTAGACGACGGGGAAGCGCATCTGCGTCGCGGCGACGAGCCGCTCCAGCGCGAGGCCGACGGGCTCGCGCAGCACCTCGTCCGGCGGCGGCTCCTGCAGCCACGCGCGCAGCAGCGCCGTGACGACCGCGGCGTCGGTGGCGGCGCGCTGCTGGGCCAGGAAGATCCGGAACACCGCGGCCTCGAGCTCCGGCGAGCGCTCCAGGTCGGTGACGCCGTAGTGGGCGAGCGCCTTGGCGAGCCTGGCCCGGTACTCCTCCGGCAGTCCGGCCCGCTCGACGTCGAGGCTCTGCAGGTAGGTGTGGAAGTACTCGCGGGCGCTGTGGACGTGGCCGGTGCCGGCCCCGTCGCCGTCGGCGCCGGGCGCCGGGGTGTCGCGGGTCAGCTCGGCGAGGTCGGCGAACACGTCGACGAGCGCGAGCTCCTCCTCCACGGTCCGGTGGCCGTCCGCGGCGGCCGCCCCGCGCGCGGCGAGGTAGCCGTCGAGCGCCCGGCGGTCGTCGTGCGGGTCGGCGTCGAAGCCCAGCAGCAGGCTGCGCAGCTCCTCCAGGCCGCGGGCGGCGCGCTCGCGCGCCGGGACCTCGGCGGGCTCGGCGGGCAGGTCGAGCTCGACGGCGCCGGCCGCGCCGGCGTCCTCGGTCTCGGTGCCGTCGGAGAGCGGCTCCAGCCGCAGCAGCGGCGCGCCGGTCTCCACCTGGCCGCCGACGGAGACGACGCACTCCTTCAGCCGCGCCCGGAACGGCGCGCGCAGCACCGTCTCCATCTTCATGCTCTCCAGCACCAGCACCGGCGCGCCCGCCTCGACCTCGGCGCCGACCTCCAGCGGCGTCGCGACCACCAGCGCGGGCGCGGGCGAGCGGACGACGCCGCCCTCGTCCCGGCTGACCCGGTGCGTGACGCCGTCCACCTCGACCAGGTGGATCGGCCCGTGCGTGCCGGTGACGAGGCGGTACCGGGCGCCGTTGACGACGATCTGGCCGGTGTGCCGGTCGAAGCGGTCGAGCTCGACGGTGGCGGTGCGGACGCCGTCGCCGGCCTCGACGCCGACGCGGAACCGCTGCGCGCCGATCCGCGCGACGCGCACCCGGTAGCCGGCGCCGCGCAGCTTGAGGTCGAGGGGCCGGCCGCTCTCGTGCCGGACCTGCGGGCGCCCGCCGGACGCCGTGGACAGCAGCCGGTGCCGCTCGGCGGCCTCCTCCGCCTCGTAGGCCTCGATGGCGGCGGCCGCCAGCGCGACCGCGGAGTGCCGGTGCGAGACGAGGTCGCCCTCGGCGCGGACGCGGTCGATCCAGCCGGTGTCGGCGCTGCCGGAGATCACCTCGGGCCGGTCGAGCAGGTCGAGCACGAAGCTCTTGTTGGTCGCGCCGCCCTCGATGATCACGGTGGTCTGCGCCATCGCCCGGCGCAGCCGGCCGAGCGCCTCCTCGCGGTCCCGGCCGTAGGCGATGATCTTGGCGATCATCGAGTCGAAGTCGGCGGGGATGGTGTCGCCCTCGGCGACGCCGGTGTCCACCCGGACGCCGGGCCCGGCGGGCAGGTCCAGCCGGGCGATGCGGCCGGGGGACGGCGCGAAGTCGCGGTCGGGGTCCTCGGCGTTCAGCCGGGCCTCGACGGCGTGCCCGCGCTCCACCGGCGGCGCGCCCTCCAGCCGTCCGCCGGACGCCACGTGCAGCTGCGCCTTGACCAGGTCGAACCCGGTGGTGGACTCGGTGATCGGGTGCTCGACCTGGAGGCGGGTGTTGACCTCCAGGAACGCGAGCAGGTCCTCGCCGGGGTGGTAGAGGAACTCGACGGTGGCGGCGCCGCGGTAGCCGACCGCGACCGCGAGCCGCTCGGCGGAGGCCTTCAGCTCGGCGGCCCGCGCGGGCGGCAGCACCGGCGACGCCGACTCCTCGATGATCTTCTGGTTGCGGCGCTGCACCGAGCAGTCGCGCACGCCGAGCGCCCACGCGGTCTCGCCGTCGGCGATCACCTGGACCTCGACGTGCCGGGCGCCGGTGACGAGGCGCTCCAGGAAGACGACGCCGCTGCCGAACGCGCGCGCGGCCTCCTGGCTGGTGCGCTCGTAGGCGTCGTCGAGTTCGGCCTCGCTGGTGATCACGCGGATGCCGCGCCCGCCGCCGCCGGCGGTCGCCTTCAGCATCAGCGGGTAGCC
This sequence comes from Actinomadura sp. NPDC048394, assembly GCF_040651755.1. Classification (NCBI taxonomy): domain Bacteria; kingdom Bacillati; phylum Actinomycetota; class Actinomycetes; order Streptosporangiales; family Thermomonosporaceae; genus Actinomadura; species Actinomadura sp. NPDC048394. The sequence goes on from NZ_JBEZJL010000015.1 coordinate 85,824, forward strand.
GATCTCGGCCGCCGCGGCGCGGGCGGCGTCGAGGGTCTCGACGGCGCCGCGGCTCCACGGCGCGACCGGGACCCCGACCTCCTCGGCGATCAGCTTCGCGCCGATCTTGTCGCCGAGCCGGCGCATCGCGTCCGGGCTCGGCCCGACGAACGCGACGCCGGCCTTCTCGCACACCTCGGCGAACGCCGGGTCCTCGGCGACGAAGCCCCAGCCGACCCAGGCGGCGTCGGCGCCGGTCTCGACCAGCGCGCGCTCGAGCGCCTTCAGGTCGAGGTACGGGCGCGCGGACGCGGGGCCGAGGTCGTAGGACAGGTCCGCCTCGCGCACGAAGGCGGCGGTCCGGTCGACGTCGGTGTACAGGGCGACGGTCTCGATCCGTGTCCCGGTCTCCGCGGCGATGTCCCGTACGGCGTGGATGAGCCGCATGGCGGCCTCACCACGATTGACGATGGCGACACGACTGAACACCCGACCGAGCCCTCCTGTAGACCACGATGTCCGCCGGGAACGACGGCTCTCGGCTGTGCCCACCCTTCCGGTTACCCGCCGGTAGCTCCATGTCGCTGACATCGCAGGCTGCGCGGCCCGAGTTGTGGGAAACCTGCAAAAACCCGGACCGCCGCCGAGTGTCGGCGGGCTCCCCTAGGGTGGGGCGGCATGATCACTTCAGCAGCCGACCGGCCGCGGCGCGGCGGCCCGACGCGATGAAGACGGCGGAACTCGAGCAGCGGCTCCGCGAGGAGCCCGGCGACCTCGCCCTGTGGGCGGCCTACAGCGACCGGCTCCAGGAGCAGGGCGACGCCCGCGGCCGGATCATCCGCCTGGAGATGCGCCGCCCGCACCTGCGCGCCGCCGACCGCGACGCCGTGCGGCGCACGATCGTCAACCTCACGCGGCGGCACCGGCGGAGCTGGGACGCCTCGCTCCCGCCGGGCGTGACCGTCCTGGCACGCCGGTACGGGTTCCCGACGAAGGTCGCCGTCCAGTGGTCCGACGCCGCGCCCGCGCTGATCGGGCAGGCGCTGCGGGAACCGTTCGTCACCGGGCTGCGGATCCGGCCGGCGAGCGGCCAGGACGACGACTACTGGGAGGAGGAGACCGACGAGCCGTCCGACTCCATCGACACCGGCGCGCTCGCGACCCTCGACCTCGCCCGGCTCACCGAGCTCGACCTGGCGTACCTGCGCATCGGCGCGCTCGGGGCCAGGGCCGTCGCCGTGTCGGCGTACCTGCACGCCGGCGCCGCCGGCGTCCGGACCGCCGGGGCCGGCGGCCGGCTGGAGTCGCTCGACCTGCGGTACTGCCGCATCGGTGACGACGGCCTGGCGGCGCTCGCCGACTCCCCCGCCTTCCGGGGCGTGCGCCGCGTCCGCCTCCAGAAGAACCTGATCGGCGCGAAGGGCGTGCACGCCCTGCACCGGTTCGAGAACCTGACCGAGCTCGACCTGCGGTACAACGAGATCGGCGCGGAGGGGGCGCGGGCCCTGCTCGCGGCGCCCTTCATCGGCTCCCTCACCCGGCTGTCCCTGCACCGCGACGACGTCGGCGACGACGGCGCGGCCGCGCTCGCACGCGCCCCCCAGCTCCCGCCCGCCCTGCGCATCCTGTGGAGGAACGCATGAGCCTCGAACTCCGCGACCGGTTCTTCGCCCTGTCGGCCGGCCGCGCCCCCGCCGAGGAGATCGACGCCTACCGCGCGGAGGTCGACGCGACCGCCGCCGATCCCGCCGCGACCGTCGACGGGCTCGCGGTCTGCTGGCACCCGACGGCCCGGTTCAAGCAGGTCCGCTTCGTCGACGCCGAACGCCTCGACGCCGGGGTGCGCGACCTGTTCGCCCGGCCCGTCGCGGCCATGCCCGACCTCGCCGCCGTCTTCGCCGACCCCCGGGAGCTGTCGTACCGGACGTTCGAGAACATCCTCCCGCTCGACCGCCTCTTCGCGGACGTCCCGCTCGACCTGGAGCTCACCGGCCGCGAGGAGTTCGCCGAAGGCGCCCACGCGTTCTCGCTCCGGCTCCCCGCCGCCGCCCGGTCCGCCCTCGAAGGCCTCGACGCGCTGGAGCTCTACGTCCCCCCGCTCAACGCCTCGTCGCGCGGCGGCGACCGCTTCATCTTCCACTCGGCCCTGCTCGCCGACGCGCTGGGCGCCGCCGTCCGCGAGGCGCTGCCGGACGCGGTGCTCGACGGCTTCGCGCACGTGAACCCCGTCTTCCGCGGCAACCGCTTCGAGCCCGGCGACGCGAACTTCCACTCCCACCTCGACACGCCGTACTACGACGCCGCGCGGAACCACGTCTCCCGCTACACCGTCCTGCTGTACCTCACCGGCGGCGAGGGCGACCCGGCCCTCGACCTCGCGGGCGGCGGCGCGCTCACCGCGATCGAGCCGTTCACCTGCGTGATCTTCGACCAGCGGTACGAGCACGAGGGCCGGCCCTACCGCGACGGCCGGAAGGTCTTCCTGCGCACCGAGCTGATCTTCAGCGGCGCGGGCCTCGACCACGACCCGGAGATCGGCGCGCTGTTCGGCAAGGCCACCTACTGGACGGGCGAGAGCGTCTTCGCCCCCGAGCTCGCCCGGCACGCCGACGACTACTACAACCGGGTCGCCGCCGCGCACTGGAACGGCCTGTCCCCCTCAGCGTCCGCCTCGGCGTCCGGGCCCGAGCCGTTCGTCCACAAGCGGTTCCGCGGCGTGGAGTACGTCGCGAACGGCTACGACTACTGGTTCCCCAAGGACGGGCTCTCCCCGGCCGAGTGCACCGCGATCACGCTCCTGGACTACTTCAACTGCAAGGTCGGCGGCTCCGCGTACCGCACGCTGTGCGAGACGGAGGTCATCGAGGCCGACGACACGGACTGGATCCCGGCTCTCCTCGCCCGCGGGCGCGGGGAACGCGGCGAGTCGCCGGTCGTGCCGTTCGACAAGTCCGCGCTGTTCCCCGAGCCGGAGGAGCCCGAGACCGACGACCTGCCCGACTGCGCCTGCCCGCTCTGCGCCGGCGACCTCGGCGCCACCTTCGACACCTCGCGCAACGCCGAGATCATCAAGCGGTACGCGCGGGCGCAGGAGCAGGCGAAGGAGGACATCGGGCCTGCGCCGATCCTGCTGCTCGGCGAGGACGTCCTCCTCGACCCGGACCTGTTCGTCGTCGAGGGCGACCGGATCCACGTGCTCGGGAAGGACGCGCTGACGCCGGTGGCGTTCGCCTCCTGCTTCGGCGGCCCTCCCATGCCGTCGGCCGACACCTACGTCGCCACCGCGGCCACCCTGGAGGCCGTGCACGTCCTCGTCCCGCCGATCCTCTTCGCGGAGGACGGTGACTGCTACCACCTCAAGTTCGACTTCTTCCGCAACACCTGGACGGTCGGCCACGAGCAGGCGACCGTGTCCGTCCCGATGATCCGCCCGTTCGACGAGGAGGACCTCCCCGAGGACTGGGAGGACGACTACGACGACGAGGAAGACGAGGACTGGGACGACGAGGAGGAAAAGGAGGAGGAGGAGGAGGCCGTGCCCGCCTAGGCGTGCGGCGCCCGGCGCCCCCGCCCGGTCGGCCGCCCGGGCGGCCGCCCGGTCAGCCGACCGGTCAGCCGGCCGTGGACAGCTCGGCCATCCGGGCGAGGGCGCTCATCCAGAACCCCTGCCGCTCCGGGGTCTGCCCCACCAGGTAGGTGGCGCGGAGCTTCGGCGGCAGGTGCGGCAGCAGCCGCGCCACCACGTCGAGATGCCGCTCCAGCTGAGACACCTCCGCGTTGGAGAACACCTGGTGGACCAGGTCGGTGTCGTTGGTGCCCTCCTCGGACTCCTCCGCCGCGGCCGCCAGCCGCGCCTCCCACCCGGCGAGGTTCGCGGCGATCTCGGCGAGCCCGATGAGCGGCCGGTCGGCGAGGCGCGCCTCCAGCGCCGACAGCGGCACCGGCGCGTACTCGCCGTCGCCGAGGTACATCAGGGCCGGCTGCAGCGGCATCCCGACCTCGTGCAGCTTGATCAGCCGCTCCAGGGTGCGCTTCGTGACCCAGTCCCGGCCCTCGTCGTCGATGTCGTTCTTCCACCACTCCAGGACGGTCTCGGCGGTCGCGCCGTACGTCGAGATCAGCCACTCGTTGGCCGGGATGTCCTCGGGGCGCACCTCGTAGCTGATCGTGAAACGGCTGGCCTGCGCCACGTTGTTCGCGGCGACCAGCATCTTGCGGCCGAGGTGGTAGGGCGGGTTCTGCAGCGCCACCTGCGCCCGCAGGTTCGGGATCGGCCGCCCGGCGAGCGTCCACTCCTGGGTGATCTCCATCAGCCGGGCGAACGCCGCCTTGTCCTTCGGCCGGTTGTACTCGTCCCACACCAGCACCTTCGGCTCCGGGTCGAGCAGCGAGCGGGCGAGCATCGCCTCCAGCGCCCCGTCCGGGGTCGGCACGGGGACGCACAGGTCCTCGACGCTGGTCACCGGCAGGGAGAAGTAGACGGGGTCGCGGCCCGTCTCCTCCCGGGCGATCTGCTTGGTGATCTCCGTCTTGCCGCAGCCGGGCGGGCCCTGCAGCAGGACGGCCCAGCGGTGCGCCATCGCGGCGCGCAGGATCCGGCGGACGGGATCGGCGACCGTCGCCGGGTTCGCGGCGCCGACGTCCGCCGCGATGCCGGCGAGGATCTCCTCGGTGCGGTCGCGTCCCGGCCCGCCGTCCTTGCCCTCCTCGGCCAGCGCCAGCCGGCGGCCGTTCTGCAACGGCAGGCCCCAGGCCAGCGGGAACCCGGCGCGGGCGCAGTCGAGGACGTGCTGCAGCGTGCGCGGCGAGAGCAGCCGCCGCAGGTGCGGGCCGAGCGCGGCCCACCGCCGGAAGACGCCGCGCAGGTCCCAGTCGGGGAACCGCTCGGCCAGCGCCCGCCGCCACGCGGTGTCGTTCGCGGTGAGCCGGATGGTGACCATCCGGTCGAGGATCGCCGGGTCGGACCGGCGGACGCTCGTCTCGGCGAGCGACTCGTTGTCGGTGAGGAACACCCCGACGCAGCCGAGCGCGCGCAGGTCGTGCTCGCCGAGCGTCCAGTTGCAGGCGATCTGCATGAGCTGCGACTGGACCGTGCTCCCCGCCTGCAGCGAGTCGTCGATGAGCAGGACGAACCGCCCGCCCGGGACGAGCTGCCGCATGATGAGCTGGCGCAGCACCAGCTCACCGGCCCGCTCGTCGCGCACCGGCGCGTTCACCAGCAGGTCGTCCGGGGCGAGGTTGGCGGCGGGCAGGACCACCAGCGTGGTGCCGGGGAACCGCTCCGGGACGTACGACACGAACGTCGAGGTCTTGCCGATGCCGTGCTCGCCGAAGATCTGCCCGGTCTGGCCGGTCTCGATCATCGCGTCGATGAACGTCTCCAGCCCCGCGGCGGGGCCGTCCCCGGGCGGGTCGGGGTAGGTCGCGGTGGGCTTCCATCTCCGGTGCGCTCCGGGGGTCTGCGCGACGGGCACGGTCGGTTCCCTCTCCTCGGTCATCGTCCGGGCGCGACGCGGTGGCACGCCATCGGGGGGTGGTGCCGGTCCGGCCATTCGTCGCCGCCGTCGGTGATCAGCCAGATCCACCGGCCGGGGTCGGCGGGCGTGACGGGCGGCGCGTACCCGTCCGTCACCATGATGATCGCGTCGGGTTCCGCGTCGAGCGCCTTGCCGTCGATCTCGAGGCGCCCCTCGGCGTAGTCGACGACGTTCTGGAAGTCGGTGCCGCCGCCCCCGCGGACCCGTTCGCCGGGCACGAACGGGGTGACGACGCCGTCGAAGGCGAGCCAGTGGCTCTCGACGCCGTCGGTCTGCCCGACCAGCGTCGTCAGCCACTCCACCACCGAGTCGGGCATCGACCCGGACGTGTCGAACGCGATGAGCACGACCTTCTTCCGCTCGGGTCCGCGCCGCGCCAGCATCGGGTCGTGGCCGAGCGCCAGCAGCACCGCCCCGTGCTTCTTCGGGTAGACCAGCCGCTCGCTCTCGTCGAGCTTCGAGGCGAGCACGTCGGTCAGCCACCGCTGCCACCAGTCGACGCGGCGGGTCCTCGGCGTGGCGCCGCGCAGCTTGTCCAGGCCGAGCAGGCCCCACATCCGCTCCAGCCGCTCCCCGCCGTCGAGCGTGCGGTCGGCCAGGTCGAGCAGCTCCGACCGGGCGCGCGGCGCGCCCCGCAGCGCGGCCCGCATCACCTCGCCGAGCACCTCGCCGCCGAGCCGCTCCACGGTCTCCGGATCGAGCGGGACGCCGCCGGAGCCGTCGCCCGCCGGGCCCTCGCGCAGGTGCACGCAGTACGCCGTGACGGGCTCGTCGAGCGGGGACCTCATGCGGCGCAGCTCGCCGTAGACGGTGAGGTCCGTGCGGATGAACTCGTCGTACGGCAGCGGAGCCAAGCCCTGCCGCTCCAGGTCGTCGCGGTACCGCTGGTAGACCTGGTCCGGGTCGATGCCGACCGGTTCCCGCAGCCCCCGGACGGGCTCGCCGCCGTCCGGCGGCCGTACCGGGACCGTGGGGAGGGACGTCCGGTTCAGCCGGCGCAGGGCGACGTGGTTGATGGCCACCTCGGCGGCCAGCGCGAACACCGGATCGGTGCGCAGTTCCTCCTCCACGTGGAGGTGCCGGTGCATGAGGTGCCGGGCCTCGTGGAAGAGCACGAACTTGACGCCGTCCGGGTCCAAGTCGAGGAAGAAGGACGGGTTGTAGAGCAGGGCGCAGCCGCCGTCGCCGGTCGCCATGACGGCGGCCGTGGCGATCGCGCTGGTCGGTACGTGGTGGTGGCACTTGGCGTACAGCCAGGACGCCACCGCGCTCTCGCCGACCCCGAAGTCCAGCAGCGCGGACTCCTTGCGCCGCCGGGCCTCCTCGACCGCCTCCGGGTCGGCGTGCTCCTCGGCGAGCAGGCGGCGCAGGTCCGCGAGGCCGGGCCCGCCCGGCGGGCGGCTCCCCCATGATCGTTCCCCTGTCATCGCGAGGCACGATAGCGACCTGGTACGACAGAGCGGTATCGATCCGGCACGCACGGCGATCCGGGCACCCGCCCCCCGGAGCCCGTCCGGCCAGGTCGGCGGAGCGCGGTCAGGCTGCGCCGGAGCGCGGTCAGGCTGCGGTACAGCGCGGTCAGGCTGCGGCGGAGCGGGGTCAGGCGGGCGGGACGCGCAGGGCGATCATGGCGAGGTCGTCGATGCCGGCGGTCGGGAGGTGCGTGAGCAGCCCGTCGCAGAACGCCGAGAGGGGCCGGCGGGCGAACCGCCCGGCCTGCTCGCACAGCCGCTCCAGCCCCTTGTCCAGGTGCTCGCCGGGCTGCTCGACCAGGCCGTCGGTGTAGAGCAGGAGCGTGCAGCCGGGCGGCAGGGCGACCTGCGCGCTGTGGTACGGCTCGTCGAACAGCATCCCGAGGCCGAGGAGCGGGTTCGCGGCGTCCTCCAGCAGGCGGGCGGTACCGTCCGCGCCGACCAGCACCGGCGGCGGATGCCCCGCCACCGCGTAGTCGAGCCGCGGCCCGCCCGTACCGTCCTCGGCGACGCGGGCCAGGGCGCAGGTGGCCGAGCCGTCCGGGATCAGCGTCTCCATCGCGATGTTCAGCCGGCGCAGGATGTGCCCGGGGCTCTCCTGCCGGTCGACGATCAGGCTCCGCAGGATGTTCCGCAGCTGGCTCATCGCCACCGTGGCGGCGAGGTCGTGCCCGGTGGCGTCGCCGATGGCCAGCACGGCGGCGCCGTCCGGCAGCACGAACGAGTCGTACCAGTCGCCGCCCACCTCGGCGGTCGCGGGGCTGGCCCGGTACCGTGCGACGATCTCCAGGCCGGGCACCCCGGGCGGCTCGGCGAGCAGGCTGTGCTGCAGCGCCAGCGCCACCCGCTGCGTGCGGTGGTACTCGATCGCGCTGCTCAGCGCGTCGTGCGCGTGGTCGAACATCTGCCGCATCAGGTCGACGTCGTCGCGGCCCAGCGGCTCGCGCTCCCCGCAGACGGCGGCGGTCACCACGGCCGCCACGGTCCCGTCCACGGTCACCGGCATCACCACGACGCTGTTGGCGTCCGACGCGGCCAGCCACTGGGTCGTGCCCTCGGGCAGCATGTCCGCGGGCGGCGCGCCCGGCGGGAAGGTGTGGTGCAGCGGGCGGCCGCGCTGCACGGTCCGGGTGAACCCGCTGTCGGCCGGGTACCACTCGCGGCCGAACGGCGGCTGCCGGGGCAGGCCCGGCCGCGCGGCCGTCGCGACGCGCTCGGCGAGCAGCGGCGCGCCGTCCGGCCGGTCGACGAAGTCGGGCAGCAGGTGGACGCCGCAGCCGTCGGCGAGCGCCGGGACGAGCACGTCCGCGAGCGCGCCGAGCATCTCCCGCAGGCCGGTGCGCTCGGCGGTCGCGGCGGCGGCGCGGTCCAGCAGCCGCCTGCGGCGCTCGCGCCGCCACTGCTGCTCGATGTCGGTGCAGGTGCCCACCCACTCCACCACCACGCCGTTCTCGTACACCGGCGCGGCGTTCACCTGGAAGTGCCGGTAGCCTCCGGCGGCCATCTGGAGCCGGTACACGTACCGCCAGGGGCGGGCCAGCGCGAGCGCCCGCTCCCACGACCGCGCGGCGTCCTCGCGGTCCTCGGGGTGCAGCGCCTGCTGCCAGCCCTTGCCGCGGAAGCCCTCCCAGTCCTGGCCGGTCACCCGCTCCCAGCCGGGGCTCGGCTCGACGGGCTCGCCCGCCGGGTTCGTCACCCAGACGATCTCGGCGCTCACCCGGATGAGGCTCTGGAACCTGCGCAGGAGGCGGCGCTGCTCGTCGTCGGGGCCGCCGTCGCGGCGGGCCGCCTCGACCAGCCCGGTGACGTCCACGCCGACCGACAGCACGGCGGGCTCGTTCCCGGGCACGCGGGTCAGGCTGAAGGAGAAGAAGCGCTGCTCGTAGCCGGTGTCGGGGAAGAACAGGCTGACCGGGGCCTCGGTGAGGGTGACCGGCTCACCGCCGGCGAGGACGCGGTCGAGGAGGTCGAAGTAGCCGCGCTGCACGAGGTCGCGGAACGCGTGCCGGACGGGCTCGCCGAGCGGGCGCTCGCCGAAGGTCGCGCGGAAGGCGTGGTTGGTGTACGCAAGGCGCTGCTCCGGCCCGCGGATGACGGCGATGGTGACGGGCGCGGCGTCGAACGCCTCGGGCGCGAGCCCGCCGTCCCCGTCCTGCCGGTCATCGACCATGGCGTCTCCCCCAGTCGCCGCCCGGGTCGCTATCGGCTCCTCTTCACCTCAACATACATCGGGCCCCGTCCTCACCAGCGGCGCGGGCCCGCCGGGGGCGGTCGGTCCGCGTCCCCGGGGGCGCGCAGGCCGAGGGCGGGCGCGATCACGTGGTCGATGTAGCCGTGCAGGAAGCCGATGTCGACGTCCTCGTCGAGGACGGCCTCGCCGCCGAGAGTGCCCAGCAGCATGTACTTGACGTACGGGAGGGCCTTGCAGCCGGCGGGGACCTCGCCGCGGGCGACGCCGCGGGACAGGACGGTGTCGAGCGCGGCGAGCCCGGGTTCGACGATGGCCTGCCGGACGGCGTCCATCAGCCGGGGGTCGCGGTGGATGGCGTGGGCGACCGCCCGGTTCATGCCGCGGTCGAGGGCGGCCATCTGGTGGTACCGCTCGATGTAGGCCTTCAGGTCGCCGAGCAGGGTCCCGGTGTCGGCGGCGCCGATCTCCGGCGGGCCGAGGGAGCGCAGGGCCGCGATGACGAGTTCGGGCTTGCCGCCCCACTGCCGGTAGATGGTGGCCTTGCTCATGCGGGCGCGCGCGGCGACGTCCTCCACGCTCAGGGCGTCGTAGCCGACCTCGCGGAGCCGGTCGAGGACGAGCGCGTACAGCTCGGCGGCGCGGTCGGGCGAGATGCGGCTGCGCCTGCGGGCCGCGGGTCTTGTCTCCGAACCCACATTTCCTCCCGGGAATCGCTCAGTTCGGTGAGTGACCGCGGCGCCGCCGTGTCCCTACAGTGGGCCCACCTTAAAGAAACGCCGCCGTTTCGCTAAGGATGGCGTGACCGCTCCCCCTCCCGGCGCCGTGACGAGGCGTGCGTCGCGCCGCCCGGTGCCCTGGCCGCGAGTGAGCGTACGTCACGGCGGCCCGCGGGCGAAGCCGCCCGCGCCGGGGCGCGCGCAGACCACCCCGATGGAGGAGCCATGTCCGAGATCAGCCGCCGATCCCTGCTCGCCGGCGCCGCGGCCGCCGCGGGGCTGGCCGTCGCCGGCACCGCGCCGCGGGCCCGGGCCGCCACGCCCGCGCGCGCGCCCGCCCGCGTGCCGGCGCGGGTGCCGGTCACGCGTTCGGAGGAGCGCGCCGTCATCATCGGGTCCGGCTTCGGCGGGGGCGTCGCGGCCCTGCGGTTCGCCCAGGCGGGCGTGCAATGCCTCGTCCTGGAGCGCGGCGTCTGGTGGCCCACCGGCCCGGACGCCGAGACGTTCCCGCACGCCGCGTCCCCGGACAAGCGGATGTTCTGGCTGGGCTCCACGCCGACGATCTTCGGCATCCCGGCGGACCCGTTCGAGCACTACACCGGGCTCCTGGAGCAGGTGCCCGGCAACGGCATGGACATGATCGTCGCCGCGGGCGTCGGCGGCGGGTCGCTGGTCTACCAGGGCATGACGCTCCAGCCCAGCGAGAGCGTGTTCAACGCGAACCTGCCCGAGCGGCTCGACTACGCGCGGATGGCCTCGGTGTACTACCCGCGCGTCGCGCGGATGCTGCAGATCGAGACCGCGCCGGACGAGCTGATCGACAGCTCGACGTACAAGCCCGCGCGGGTCTTCGCCGCGAACGTCCGGAAGGCCGGCTACGACGTCACCAAGATCCCGATGCCGATCGACTGGACGTACGCGCTGCGCGAGCTGAAGGGCGAGATGAAGCCGTCCTACACCAACGGCGACTGCGCGCTCGGGGTGAACAACGGCGGGAAGCACTCGGTCGACGTCACCTACATCGCGTCCGCCCAGGCCACCGGGCGGGTGACCGTCGCGACGCAGCACAACGTCACCGACGTCGCGCTCGCCGCGGACGGCCGCTGGCAGGTCTCCGTGGACCGCATCGCCACCGACGGGACCGTGCTGGAGAAGAAGATCATCACCACGAAGGCGCTCGTCATGGCGGCCGGCACCGCGGGCACCACGAAGCTGCTGATGCGCGCGGCGGCGAAGGGCCAGATCCCGGACATGCCCGACGGCCTCGGCGCCGGCTGGGGCTCCAACGGCGACCGCATCTACCTCTGGACGGACCTCGCCGACGACTTCGGCGCGCCGCAGGGCGGGCCGGTCGTCTACGGCAGCTTCGAGTGGGACGACCCGGCCCTGGCCAACACGATCATCCAGGCGTCGCTGCCGCCGATCGGCGGCGACATCCGGTCCACGATGATGGTCGGCTACGGGGTGAGCAAGGGCCGGGGCCGGTTCGTCTACGACTCCGCGAAGGACGACGCCGTCCTGCAGTGGCCCAAGGGCGCCGACGACACCCTCTACAAGCGCATCAACGAGCGCGCCACCAAGATCGCCGGCCAGGGGTCGGTGCTCACCGACACGACCGCCGTCTACCCGTCCACCTGGCATCCGCTGGGCGGCGCCTCGATGGGGACGGTCTGCGACCTCGCCGGGCGGGTGCAGGGCCACCGCGGCCTGTACGTGCTGGACGGCGCGCTGCTGCCCGGCACCGCCGCCGCGTGCAACCCGTCGATGACGATCGCGGCGGTGGCGGAGCGGGCCGCCGACCAGCTCGTCGCCGAGGACGTGGGCACGGTGTTCTGAAACCGGCCCGGGGCGGGGCGGGCGGCGTCAGATCGCCTTGAGGGCGTCGATGACGCTGCGGAGGTGGCGGCGGGCGGCCCGCTCCGCGGCGTCGGGGGCGCGGGCGCAGATCTCGTCGATGATCGCCAGGTGCTCGGCGACGGACACGTTCGGCCGGCCCGGGACGAGCGCCAGCTGGAACTGGTGCCGGACGTTCTGCGCCCGCAGCCGCCGCAGCACACCGGCGGCAGTGCGCTGGCCGCTGATCTCGACGATCCGCGAGTGCAGCGCCTTGTTCAGCTCGGAGTACTCCAGCACGTGCCCCTGGGCGACCGCGGTGCGCATGGCGTCGCCGAGCGCGCGCAGCTCGGCGATCTCGGCGTCGGTGACGCGCTCGGCGGCCTTGGCGGCGCACAGCCCCTCGACCACCATGCGGATCTCGGAGATCTCGATCGCCTCGGCCACGGTCACGGCGCGGACGCGGGCGCCGCGGTTCTGCACGCGCTCGACGAGGCCCTCGGTGGTGAGCTCGAACAGCGCGGCGCGCACGCTGCTGCGCCCCACGCCGAACATGTCCGACAGATCCGACTCGACCAGGCGCTGGTTGGGCGCGAAGTCGCCCCGGACGATCGCCTCGCGGATCGCGGCGGCGACGTCCGGGCGGCCCGCCCCGGGGGCGTCCGTGGTCTGCTCGTGCGCTGGCATGCTTCCTCACTCGCGGGCCTTCACCGGGCACGCGACCATCGCGGCGCCGCGTGGATCGCCGAGGGATCCGCTGATCGATTCTAGGGCGCCCGGCCTCTCGTCCCTCCGGGCCTCACCCGGCGGGCCGGTGGCCGTCCTTCGCCCGCTGGACGAGCTTGTAGATGCGGGTCCGCAGCTCGGCGAAGCGGGGCTCGGCGCGGGTGGTCAGCTGGTCGCGCTCGTCCGGCAGGTCGATCGGGACCTCCTCCAGGACGACCGTCGGCGAGTTCGACAGCACGATGACCCGCTGCCCCAGGTACACCGACTCGTCGATGTCGTGGGTGACGAACAGGACGGTGACGCCGAGCCGCTTCCACAGCGAGCGGACGAGGTCCTCCAGGTCGGCGCGGGTCTGCGCGTCCACGGCGGCGAACGGCTCGTCCATCAGCAGGATGTGCGGCTCGTAGGCGACCGCGCGGGCGATCGCGACCCGCTGCTGCATGCCGCCCGACAGCTGCCACGGGTGCGCGTCGTGGACCTTCGCCAGGCCGACGGCCTCCAGCGCCTCGTCCACGAGCCGCCGCCGCTCCGCCTTCGGGACCCGCTTCTCCTTCAGCGGCCGCTCGACGTTCTGCCGCACGGTCATCCAGGGGAACAGGCTGCGGCCGTACTCCTGGAAGACCACGGCCATGCCGCGGGGCGGGCCCGTCACCTTCTCCCCTTCGAGCACCACCTCTCCGGACGTGCAGCCCAGCAGGCCCGCGACGCAGCGCAGCAGGGTCGTCTTGCCCGCGCCCGACGGCCCGACGATGCAGACGAGCTCGCCCGCCTCGACGGCGAAGGTCAGGTCCCGGACGGCTTCGACGGAGCGGCCCCGGCCCTGGTAGACCTTCCTCAGCCCGCGGACGTCCAGCAGCGCGGTCGACGTCCCGGCGGTTCCGGCGCCGGTCGGTGCAGTGGTCATCTCAGCCCTCTCGCTGTGCCCGGCGCAGGCCGGTGTACCAGCGCAGCACCCGGGTCTCCACGACGTGGAAGGCGGCCGACAGGGCGATGCCGATCAGGCCGAGCAGGATGATCCCGCTCCACATCTGCGGGATCGAGAAGCCGCGCTGGAACTGGATGATGGTGAAGCCGACCCCGTTGCTCGCGGCGAACATCTCGCTGATCACCATCAGGATGATCCCGATGGACAGCGCCTGCCGCGCCCCGGCGGTGATCTGCGGGCTCGCCCCGCGCAGCACCAGGTGGACGAGCCGCGAGTGCGAGCGCATCCGGTAGCAGCGCGCGGTGTCGCGCAGTACCTCGTCGAGCGCGCGCACGCCCTCGACCGTGTTCAGCAGGACGGGCCACACGCACCCGGAGACGATGACGAGGATCTTCATCCCGTTCCCGATGCCGGCGAACAGCATCAGGATCGGCACGAGCACCGGCGACGGGATCGCCCGGAAGAACTCCAGGACGGGTTCCAGCAGGGCGCGCAGCACCCGGGCCGAGCCGATCGCGACGCCGAGGCCGGCGCCGAGCGCCAGCGCGAGCAGGTAGCCCGCGGCCAGCCGGCCGAGGCTCGGCAGGACGTCGCTGGCGATCCGGCCGTGGAACCACGTGTCGTCGAACGTGCCGAGGATCGTGCTGAGCGGCGGCCAGAAGAAGTCGGTGCTGCCCGCCGTCGCGATCCACCAGGCCGCGACGAGCACGACCGGCATCCCGAGCAGCAGCAGCGCCCGCCGCAGCGCGGCGAGGACCGTCACGAGACCACCTCCCGCCGGACGGACGGATGCCAGCGCAGCACGCGCCGCTCGACCGCCCGCACGATCACGTTGACGACGACCCCGATCAGGCCGACCACGATCACCAGGGCGTACATGGACGCGACGGCGCCGGAGCTCTGCGCCACCGCGATCCGCTTGCCGAGGCCCGGCGACCCGATGACCAGCTCGCCGGTGATCTCCAGGATCAGCGCGACCGCCGCGGCCAGCCGGAACCCCGTCATCACGTACGGCAGCGCGGTCGGCCACAGGACCGTCCGCACCTGCGTCAGCGCGCGGAAGCGGTAGGAGCGGGCCGTCTCGCGAGCGACCGGGTCCACGTCCCGCACCCCGTACAGGACCTGCACCAGCACCTGCCAGAAGGAGGCGTAGACGACCAGCAGCAGCGTGGCGCGCATCGTCGTCCCGTACAGCAGGACGGCCAGCGGGATCAGCGCCACCGACGGGATCGGGCGCAGGAACTCGATCGTCGAGGCCATCGCCGCCCGCACCGGCGGCAGGCCGCCGATCACGACGCCGAGCACGACGCCGGCGGCGGTCGCGACGGCGAGGCCGATCGCCCAGCCGCGCAGCGTCTCCAGCAGGGCCCGCCAGAACGCGCCCGTCCCGGCCTCGTCGGCCAGCGCGGACACCATGTCGCTGAACGGCGGCAGGAACCGCTCCTTCACCAGGCCCGCACGGGGCACGGCCTCGGCCAGCGCCATCAGCCCGGCGAGGCCGGCCAGGCCGAGGAGCCAGCCGGGCGCGGTGCGGTGACGGCGTCCGCCCCGGCCGTCCCCCACGGCGTCCGCCGTCACCGCGGCCGTCACGGCAGGAGCTCCTTGGCGTCCGGGGCCTTCTTGATCAGCCCGTCCTGGACGGCGAGGCTCTCCAGCGTCTGCAGGCCCGCGCCGTTGACCTGCGTCGGGAACTTCGGCAGCGTCAGCGCGGCCGCCACCGACGGGTCGATCTTGGTGTAGGTGCCGAGGACCTTGCGCACCGCGTCGGGGTGCTGGTCGGCGTACTGCAGCGACTTCTGCATCGCGGCGGCGAACCGCTTCACCAGGTCGGGCTTGGACGCGGCGGTCTTCTGCGAGGTGAAGTACGCGGCGATGGTGAGGTCCGGGGCGGTGTCGACGTAGTTGGACGCGACGAGCCGCCCGCCGTTCTTCAGCGCGGTCGTGAGGAACGGCTCGACGACCTGGACGGCGTCGACGTTGCCCTTGTCGAGGGCGGCGAGCATGTCGGGGAAGGCCAGCTCGGTGAACTTGACGTTCTTCGCGTCGCCGCCGGCCTTGCGGATCGAGGCCCGCACGGTCGTGTCGTTGATGTTGTTCAGCGTGTTGACCGCGACGCGCTTGCCGGCGAGGTCCTTGGCCGTCCTGATCGGGCTGCCGGACTTGACGACGACGCCGCCGAAGTCCTTCTTGTCGACGCCGGTCGAGGCGTTGCCGGGCGCGACGACCTTGAGCGGCAGCCCCTTGGAGCGGGCGAGCACCAGCGAGGTGTAGTTGCTGAACCCGAAGTCGACCTGGCCGCTGACGACGGCGGGCACGATCGCCGCGCCGCCCTGGGCCGTCTCGAACTGGAGCTTCAGCTTCTGCTCGGCGAAGAAGCCCTGCTGATCGCCGAGGTAGATGGGCGCCACGTCGACGATCGGGATCACGCTCACCTTCACCGTGGCGGGGCCCTTGTCGGAGGCGTTGGAGGAACCGCCGCCCCCGCCGCACGCTGCGAGGAGGAGTACGGAGGTGGCGGCCAGAGCCGCCCGGATTCGTTTCACGGTGCTTCTCCTGGGCGTCGGTCGGGTGGGGTCCCTCTGGCGTGACGGCGATGCTAAGGATCCATGGACAAGATTGTCAACGATTTGGAAACCAAAGTTGGACGATCCAGGCGCAGGCAACAGGGCCCGAGCTTGCCTCTCAGGGGTGGACTACTCGGAGGATGCGCTCCCTGCAGCGGGATGTCCAGATCCTGTGTGCCAGATTGCTTGTTGGATTGTCGCCATTTTTGTAGCATCCGCATGCGGTTCACCCGGCCGCGGTCGGCGGCCCGGCGGCAGCGGGCCCGCCCAGCCGAGGAGGCGGTACTCCATGCATGGGTTCTTCACTCGGGGCACGGTGGTCGGAGCGGGCGTCCTGAGACGCGCGCGCGGCCGGATCGGGACGTTCGCCGGCGCGCTCGTCGCGGCGCTGCTCGTCGCGGCCCTGGTATCGGCGGCGGGGACCGGCGACGCGTCGGCGCAGCCCCGGACCCCGCGGATCACGGCGGACGGGCTCGCGGACCTCCCCGCGCTCCAGCCGGTGATGGACTGCGCCGACCTGGCGGGCCTCCGCCTCGACGGCGCGACCGACGCACCGGTCACCATCACGTCCGCGACCGTCTCGACGGCCGGCGCGCCCGCGCCGTACTGCGACGTGCGGGGCACCATCGCCCCAGCCGACACCATCGTGATGCGGCTGCCCGTCAACGGCTGGACGCAGCGGTACCTGCAGACCGGCTGCGGCGGTGAGTGCGGCAGCTCCACCATCAACTACACGCAGGCGTCGACGTGCGCGCCCGTGCAGGACGGCACCATCGCCAGCGCGACGACCGACATGGGCCACCAGGGCTCGCCGGACGGGTCGTGGGCGGCGGACGATCCGCAGGCGCAGATCGACTTCGCCTACCGGGGCGTCCACGTGACGTCGCAGGCGGCCAAGGCGCTCATCAAGCGGTTCTACGGCCGCTCCCCCGCCTACTCCTACTTCGACGGCTGCTCGGACGGGGGCCGCGAGGGCCTGATGGAGGCCCAGCGGTACCCGGGCGACTTCGACGGCATCGCCGCCGGCGCGCCCGCGAACGACATGGTCGTGCAGAACACCTTCCACCACGCCTGGAACGTCCTGACGAACCTGGACTCCGACGGCCGCTACATCCTGCTCGCCGGCAAGCTCCCGCTGATCCATCAGGCGGTGCTGAAGGCCTGCGACGGGCTCGACGGGCTGAAGGACGGTCTGATCGGCGACCCGCGGAGCTGCGGCTTCGACCCGGCGACGATCGTGTGCGCGTCCGGCCAGGACCCGTCGACGTGCCTGACCAGCGCGGAGGCCGGCGTGGTGCGGCGGCTGCACGACGGCGCGGTCGACGACCAGGGCCGCCGGCTGGAGCCGGCGATCTCCCACGAGTGGGGCTCCGAGCTCGAATGGACGCTGTTCGTCCCGGCCAAGCAGGGGCAGACGGTCGGCAGCCAGAACTTCGTGGAGTCGTTCGCCCGCTACCTCGGCTACACCAACCAGGTGAGGCCCGATTGGAAGCTGTCGGATCTGAAGTTCACGGTCGAATCGTTCTGGAAGACGGTGCAGTCGTCGTCGTACCTCTCCGCGATGGACCCCGACCTCGGCCGGTTCCAGCGCGGCGGCGGCAAGCTGCTGCTCTGGCACGGCTGGAGCGACCAGCACATCTCGCCGCAGAGCACGCTCGCCTACTACGACGCCATGCAGAAGAGCATGGGCCGCAAGGCGGTCGACGATTTCGCGAGGCTCTACCTGTTCCCGGGCGTCGCGCACTGCGGCGGCGGCGAGGGCCCCGACACCTTCGACGTCCTCACCCCGGTGATGGCGTGGACGGAGAGCGGCCGGCGGCCCGGCACGATCGTCGCGTCGAAGATCGCGGACGGGACGGTCGCCCGCACCCGGCCCGTCTACCCGTACCCGCAGGTCGCCCGCTACGACGGCACGGGCAGCATCGACGACGCGTCGAACTTCACCGCGAGCACGCCCCGCCACGAGCCGAGCACCGGGTACCACTGGCTCGGCGAGCGCCTCTACTCCGGCGATTACCAGACGTGGTGCACGGCGGACGGAACGCGGCTCGTCTGCCGCCCGTCGCAGACCTGGCTGACCCGCAAGTCGGGCGCCATTTCGTCATGAGCCAAGCCGAATACGGCGAGTTCCCCTTCCCGGGACGGTCCGCGTTCAAGCGGTCATCCGAAACCGGGACCCGAGGTTCGCCCTTTATGGGGCCGATCGGGGCCGCGGAACTGTCCGGCCGGCGTCCCTAATTCGCACCGCCCGCGCGCCTGTTCTGCGGGGACAATTCCCCGGACCAATGCGGCAGGCGCGCGGGCGGGCCTGCGGGCGGGGCCGCCCGGCGGCGCGTGACAACTGCGCGCCCGTGCGGCCGAAGATCGGGCTGCTACTTTGTCCCTGAAGGGGCGAACCGCGAATTGGGGAGTATGCCGTGACCGAGGAGCCGGGCAGCATCATCGACACGTCCGTACCGCATTCCGCGCGTATCTGGAACTACTGGCTCGGAGGCAAGGACAACTATCCCGTCGACCGCGCGGCCGGCGACCAGTATCTGCAGGTGTACCCGGGAATCGTGGACATCGCCCGGGCGGGCCGCAACTTCCTCGCCCGCGCCGTCCGCTACCTGGCGGGCGAGCAGGGGATCCGGCAGTTCCTCGACGTCGGCACGGGGCTGCCGACCGTCGACAACACCCACGAGGTGGCGCAGCGGGTCGCGCCGGAGTCGCACATCGTCTACGTCGACAACGACCCGCTGGTCCTGTCGCACGCGCACGCCCTGCTCACCAGCCGCCCGGAGGGCGAGACGAGCTACATCCAGGCCGACATGCTCCAGCCGGAGCAGGTGCTGAGCGCGGCGCGCGAGAAGCTCGACTTCGACCGGCCCATCGCGGTGATGCTCATGGGCGTGCTCGGCCATGTCGACTCCTACGACGACGTCCTGACCATCATCCGCACGCTGACCGGCGGCCTCTGCCCTGGCAGCTACCTCGCCCTCTACGACGACACCGACACCGACGAGGCGCACAACGAGGCGCAGCAGCAGTACGACGACACCGGCGCCGTCCCCTACCGGCTCCGCCCGCCCGGGCAGATCATCGGCTACTTCGACGGACTGGAGCTGGTCGAGCCGGGCGTGGTGGCGTGCGAGGACTGGCGTCCCGAGCCCAACCCGTTCAACGACGCGCCGAAGACGTCCACCCTCTGCGGCGTCGCCCGCAAGCCGTGATCCCCTAGCGGCCGTCGAGGAGCGGTTGGCGCGGGTCCCACGTGGTGCCGTCGCGGTCGTCGCGGCGGCGCCGTGCGATGCCCGACAGGACCTCCAGGACGACGCGGTTCGCCAGCGCCGAGGTGATCTCGGCGTGGTCGTAGGGCGGTGACACCTCGACCACGTCGACGCCGGCGACCGGCAGCTCGTAGGCGATCCGGCGCACCGCGTCGAGCAGCTGGCGGGCGGTGAGGCCGCCCGGCTCGGGGGTGCCGGTGCCGGGGGCGTGGCCGGGGTCGCACACGTCGATGTCGACGGACAGGAACACCCCGTCGCACTCGTCGGTGGCGATCGCGAACGCCTCGGTCAGGCACTCCTCCAGCCCGCGCGCGACGATCTCGGTCATCTCGTAGGAGCGCATGCCCTGCTCGGCCATCCAGGCGAGCGTCTCGGGGCCCGGCCAGTAGCCGCGCAGGCCGAGCTGCAGGAACCGGTCGCCGCGGACGGCCCCGGACTCCAGCAGCCGGCGCATCGGGGTGCCGTGCCCGACGAGCGAGCCGAACTCGATGTCGCCGGTGTCGGCGTGCGCGTCGAAGTGGATCATCGAGACGCGGCCCTGGCCGAGGTGCTGGGCCACCCCGGCCGCGTCGGGCCACGCGATGGTGTGGTCGCCGCCGAGGATCAGCGGGATCGCGCCGTTGCTCGCGATCGCGTGCACCGCTTCCTGGAGGTCGCGGACGGAGCGCTCGGCGTCTCCGGAGTACATCTCGACGTCGCCGGCGTCGTGCACGGTCAGGTCGCCCTGGAGCCCGTCCACGCGCAGCGCCAGCGACGGCCGCGACCCGTCCTGCGGCAGGTAGCAGGTCTGCCGGATGTACTGCGGGCCGAACCGGGTGCCGGGCCGGTGGGACGTCCCGCCGTCGAACGGGGCGCCGAGGATGACCACGTCGGCGTCGGCGTAGGTCGCGGGGTCCGACCAGGTGCAGCGCGGCACTCCGAGGAAGGTGATGTCGGGGCCGTACTGCGGTCCGTACCGCTGCGACGTGGTCATTCGGCGTCCTCCGGTTTCGTGGGGTGTCAGGCGGCGGCGCGGCGGCCGCGCATCAGCGCGGCGTAGACGGCCGCCGAGATCAGGATGCCCGAGGGCAGGGAGAGGTCGACACCGTCGGCCGCCTTGGCGAGCTCGCCGGTGTAGAGGGTCGTGTTCAGGCACTGGGAGGCGACGGCGGCGCCGGCGAGCAGCGCTACCGCCCCGGCCCGGTTGACGCCGCCGCGGTACCAGAACGGCGCGTCGCGGGACTCGTCGCTCAGGGCCCGGCCGTCGTAGCGGTTGCGGCGCAGCAGGATGTCGGCCGCGTAGATGGCCATGGCGGGGCCGAGCAGCGCGACCATCAGCTGGAGCATGTTGTTGACGGTGTCGAGGAAGTTGGAGACGAGCAGC
The DNA here is from genome assembly GCF_040651755.1 of Actinomadura sp. NPDC048394. Taxonomy (NCBI): domain Bacteria; kingdom Bacillati; phylum Actinomycetota; class Actinomycetes; order Streptosporangiales; family Thermomonosporaceae; genus Actinomadura; species Actinomadura sp. NPDC048394. The sequence goes on from NZ_JBEZJL010000015.1 coordinate 106,399, forward strand.
GCGTACAGGGTGAGCGCGACGCCGAGGGTGCCGTCGAGGGCGACGCTGCGCGAGCGGCGGAGGCGGACGCCGACGGCCTGGAGGGCGAGGCCGGAGCTGTAGGCGGTCATGGCGTTGTTGGCGATGGTGCCGAGCACCACCGACAGCAGGAACACCGGCGTGAACCAGGACGGCAGGATCGTCGCGAGCGCGGTCTGCGGGTCGGACATGTCGAGGACGGTCCCGGCGAGGGCGCCGAGCGCGGTGAACACGACGCTGGGGATGAACGCGCCGAGCGCGGTCCATCCGGCGATGGCCTTCGGCGAGGCGCCGGACGGCAGGTAGCGGGAGAAGTCGGCGCTGTTGGTGTAGGAGAGCGGGCCGGACGCGACGAGGGCGAGGCCCGCGGACAGGGCGGCCCAGAGCGCGGCCCCGTGCAGAGCGTGCTGCGGCCGGTAGTCCCACTGCGCGTGCGTGGCGACGTACCCGGACAGGACGACGAACGCCACGGTGAGCACGCAGGTCAGCGGCCCGTACAGCTTCACGATGGTGGCGTGCCCGTAGACGCTGATGGCGAGCGTCGCGGCGGCGATCGCGACGATCGTGACGACCTTGACGGGCGTGCCCGGATGGACGCCGATCTCCTCCAGCAGCCCGAACGCGGCGAGCGAGGCCGCCGCCCAGTTGAGCGCGAGGTAGCAGACGGAGACGAACCAGCCGTTCACCGCGATGTTCACCCGGTTCCCGCGGATCCCGTACATCGCCCTCATGATCACTTCGCTGGGCGCGCCGGCCGCGGGGCCGCTGACCGCGAGCAGCCCGACGAGGATCCAGAACAGGTTCCCGAGCACGGTGAGGACGAGCGCCTGCACGAGGTCCAGGCCCATGAGGACGAGGGCGCCGCCGATGACGAGGGCGAGGTAGCTGACGTTCGGCGCCGCCCAGACGGCGAACAGCTCGCGCGGCCGGCCGTGCCGTTCGGTCTCGGGGATGAAGTCGATGCCGCGCGCCTCGACGCGGCCGGCCCGGTCGGCGGCGTGCGGGGGCGCGGGGGCCTGCCCCTGGGGGTCTGGAATCGTGGACGCCATGCGTGTCCTCCGGAGGGTGGAGCACCGGAACCTTGTCTATTGGTCGCATAACCAATAACGTGGAGGCGATGTTGTCAAGAGCCGCACCGAAACGGGTCCGCAAGACGCCGGAGGCCCGCCGCGCCGAGATCGTCGCGGCGGCGTCCGCGCTCGCCCTGACCGAGGGCCTGGAGTGCATCACGCTGCGCCGGGTCGCCGACGAGCTCGCCGTCCGCCCGGGCCTGATCAGCCACTACTTCCCCGCGGTGGAGGACCTGGTCGCCGAGGCGTTCGGCGCCGCGGCGACCGCCGAGCTGGACGACCTGATCCCCGCCGACCGGCCCGCCGGGAGCCCGCTGGAGCACCTCGCCCGCTTCTTCGTGCTCACGACCGGCGCCGGGTACGACGGGGTCAGCCGGCTGTGGCTGAACGCCTGGCACCTCAGCCGCTACCGCCCGGCGCTGCGCGAGCGCGTCGACCGGCAGGAGACGCTGTGGCGCGAGCGGCTGGCCGGGCTCGTCCGGGACGGCGTGGAGGCCGGCGCCTTCCAGGCCCGCGACCCCGACGTGACCGCCCGGCGGATCCTGGTCGTCCTCGACGGGCTCGGCTCCCATGCCAACACCGACCGATCGGACCGCCCGCCCGAGGTGACGCACCTCGCCGTCGTCATCGCCGAGCGGGAGCTCGACCTGCCGGAGGGGAGCCTCGTCGCCCGGGTGACCGCGGCGCACGTGCCCCGCCCGGCCCGCGACGAAGGAGCCCCCTGTGCCCGCTGACCTGGTGCTGCTGTCCGCCCGGCTGCTCGATCCCGTGGACGGGCGGCCGTCGCCGCACACCGCGCTGGCCGCCGCCGGCGGCCGGATCACCGCCCTCGGCGACGACCGCGAGATCCGCGCGCTCGCCGGGCCGGGGACGGCGGTGCTCGACCTGCGCGGCGCCGTCGTCACGCCCGGGCTGGTGGACGGGCACATGCACCCGGTCGCGGGCGCCGAGCGGACGATGGGCGTCGACCTGTCCGGCTGCCGCGACCTGCCGGCCGTGCGGGACGCGCTCGCCCGCGCGGCGCGCGAGCTGCCGCCCGGCGGATGGCTGCGCGGCTGGGGCCTCGACCCCAACGTGTTCGGCGAAGAGCCCATCACCGCCGCCGCGCTCGGCCCCGCCTTCCAGGACGTCCCCGCCGCCGTCGACCTGTTCGACGCGCACTCCATGCTGGCCGGCCCGCGCGCGCTGGAGCTCGCCGGGATCGACGGGCCGCGCCGGTTCGAGCAGGGCGCCGAGATCGTCGTCGACGGCGACGGCCGCCCCACCGGCCTGCTGCTGGAGGACGCCGCCTGCGCGCTGGTGGAGGACGTCGCGCCCCGCCCGACGCCCGCCGAGCAGCGCGAACGCACCGCCGCGGTGCTGCGCGGCATGGCCGCCGCGGGCCTCACCGGCGGTCATGTCATGGACGGCCACGGCCTGGCCGTCCTCGCCGACCTCGAAGCGCACGGCGCGCTGCCGCTGCGCCTGCGCGTCGCGCCCTGGTGCCAGCCGGGCGGCGACGCCGGCGACCTCGCGCGGCTCATCGCCGAGCAGGGCACCGGCGGGCGGCTGTGGACGGTCGCCGGCGTGAAGCTGTTCATGGACGGCACCATCGACAACGGCACCGCCTGGCTGGAGCGCCCCGACTGCCACGGCGAGTCCACGCACGCCTTCTGGCCCGACCCCGACGCCTACACCCGCGTGATCGGCGAGCTGCACCGCGCCGGCGTCCCCACCGCCACCCACGCCATCGGCGACGCGGCCGTCCGGCACGTCCTCGACTCCGTCGAGAAGGCGGCGGGCGGGGAGGGCGCGCCGGTCCGGCACCGCGTCGAGCACATCGAGACCGTGCCCGACGACACCGTCCGGCGCTTCGCCGCGCTCGGCGTCACCGCGTCCATGCAGCCGACGCACTGCTGCGAGTACACCCGCGCCGACCACACCGACAACTGGTCGCGCCGGCTCGGCGAGGAGCGGGCGTCCCGCGCGTTCCGCTGCCGGGACCTGTGGGACGCGGGCGCCACGGTCGTGCTCGGCTCGGACTGGCCGATCGCGCCGTTCCCGCCACTCGCCGTCATGGCCGGGGCGCGGCACCGCCGGCCGAGCCGCGACCTGACCGAGCCCCCGCACGGCCCGGGGCAGGCCCTCACCCCGCTGCAGGCGTTGCAGGGCTGCACGGTCAACCCGGCGCGGGCCGCGGGCGAGGAGGCGGCCGCCGGACGGATCGCGCTCGGGTACCGCGCCGACCTCACCGTCCTCGCCGACGACCCGCTCTCCGTCGCCGACGCCGACCTCGCCGCGCTGCCGGTGCTGCTCACCGTCCTGGACGGGCGCATCACCCACCGCGACCCGGCTCTGTGAACCTCTCGCCGGTCAGGCCCCGTCCTCGGGGGTGACGCCGTCGGGCAGGACGTTCGGGCGCGCCTTCTCCACCAGGGCGGGGATCACGTCGTCCAGCTCGTGCGGGTCCCAGCGCGCGCCCTTGTCGACGACCGGCCCGGCGCGCCAGCCCTCCGCGACGCTGATCCGGCCGCCGCGCACGTTGAACACCCGGCCGGTGATCCCGCGCGCCCCCGGGCTCGCCAGCCACACCACCAGCGGCGCGATGTTGGACGGGTCCGCCGGGTCGAAGCCCTCGGCCGGACGCTCGCGTCCCGGCACCAGGTTCTCGGTCATCCGGGTCAGCGCGGCGGGCGCCACCGCGTTCACGGTCACGCCGTAGCGCCGCAGTTCGCGGGCCGCGATCACGGTCAGCGCGGCGATGCCCGCCTTGGCCGCGCCGTAGTTGCCCTGCCCGGCGTTGCCGTAGATGCCCGACGACGAACTGGTGTTGATCACGCGCGCGTCGACCTCGTGCCCGGCCTTGTGCCGCTCCCGCCAGTACGCGGCGGCGTGCCGCAGCGGCCCGAACGTCCCGCGCAGGTGGACGGCGATCACCGCGTCCCACTCCTCCGCGGACATGTTGACCAGCATCCGGTCGCGCAGGATGCCGGCGTTGTTCACCAGGACGTGCAGGTCGCCGAACCGCTCGACGGTCGAGGCGACGAGCCGGCGGGCGCCCTCGAAGTCGGACACGTCCGTGCCGTCGGCGACGGCCTCGCCGCCCATCGCGCGGATCTCGTCCACGACCTCGCCCGCCGGGCCGGTGGACGAGCCGGTGCCGTCCACCTGCGCGCCGAGGTCGTTGACGACCACGCGGGCGCCGTGCCGGGCGAACTCCAGCGCGTGCTCGCGGCCGATGCCCCGGGCCGCCCCGGTCACGATGACCACCCGTCCGTCGGCGATCGCGGTCATGGTCGCTCCCTCCGTCCCGGGCGGGCCGGACGCCCGGCGCCGCCACGCACTAGAAGCCATTTCTAGAATTAGCTTTCAAAAACGATGCGACGGGAACCCCTCGATGTCAATGGGGTACGGTCACGCGCCCGCGGCCCGGATCAGGATGAACGGGACACCGGCACCACGAAGGCCGATGAGATAGCTTTCCAACGGTGGAAAACGCTGGAGTGTCCATCGGCGGGGCGCGGGGGCCCGGCCGGGACGACGGCACGGACGCCGGGGGCCCCGAGGGCGCCGGCGGCGCGGCGTCCTTCCGCGGGCGCCTGCTGGCCGGCCTCGCCGAATCGATCCGCGAGCGCGGCTACCGCGAGACCACCATCTCCGACATCGTCCGCCACGCCCGCACGTCCCGGCGCACCTTCTACGAGGAGTTCCCCACCAAGGACGCCTGCTTCGTCGAGCTGCTCCAGGTGACGAACCGGATGCTGCGCCGGCGCGTCGCCGAGGCGATCGACCCCGCCGCGCCGTGGGAGACCCAGATCCGGCAGGGCGTCGAGGCGTACGTCGACATGGTCGCCTCCGAACCCGAGATCACGCTGAGCTGGATCCGCGAGCTGCAGGCGCTCGGCGCCGGCACCGCCCGGCGGATGCAGCGCGAGGCGGTCGACACGCTGTTCCGGCTGCTGCGCGACGTGACCGGGAACCCGGAGATGGTCCGGGCCGGGGCGCACCCGATCACCCGCCCGTTCGCGCTGATGCTGATCGGCGGGCTCCGCGAGCTCACCGCCACCCTAGTGGAGGACGGCGCGGACGTCCGCGACATCACCGAGGTCGCCGTCGAGGCGACGATCGCGCTCTTCCGGCCGGTGCCGGAAAACCGCGGCGGCGCGCCGTCCGCGAGCCGCTCCGGCGGTTTTCCGGATCCCCGGAACTGACCTTTCGGCCGCCGCTCGCGGTGCCGCCGAATTTCCCTTCTCCGGCACGGTAGGCGCGCGTACGGCACCGTGGTACCGTCCCGTACCACACCATCTCCGTGCCCGTCGGCACGCGAGGCCGCCATGCCGAGAGCATCGTCCAGAAGAGCGCGCGATGACCGACATTGACGAGGACGACTTCACCGATCACGCCGTCCACCTGGAATACACATGGCGGACCTGGCGGTACATGCTCACCAGCGCCGCCGCGCCGGCCCTGCTGTGCGTCAGCGCGAACGGCATCCTGCGGCTCGGCAGCTTCGTCGACTGCGCCGCCGCCGAGCGGGTGTTCTGGGACGTGGTCACGCTGGCCATCCAGGACGCCGGCGACCACCTCGCGGACATGCGCGTCAACAGCACCCGGGCCGCCGTCGTGCTGGAGGGCCCGCCGGACGGCCGCGCGCACCTCGCCGTCCGCTCGGCGTCCGGATTCAACCTCGCGCACTGCTACGACACCTCCTACGACGCGCTCGACGCGTGGGCGCAGATGGCGAGCGAACTGGCGCTCGGGCCGTGCGGATGATCGGCCCGGACCGCGCTTTCCGAAATGCAGGGAGAACGCCGGGGCCTGCTGAATTCGCCGCACCGGAAAAAACGATCTCCGGAACGCGCGGTTCAGCGCCCGGAATCGCCGCTTCCCGACGGGCCGCTCCCCGATGGGCCGTTCCCTGATGGGCCGCGGCCCGCGGACACCAGTCCCGTCTCGTAGGCGAGCACCACGGCCTGCACCCGGTCGCGCAGGTCCAGCTTTGCGAGGATGCGCGCCACGTGCGTCTTGACCGTCGCCGCGCTGAGCGTGAGGCGGTCGGCCAGCTCGGCGTTCGACAGCCCGGTCGCGAGCAGCCCGAGCACCTCAAGCTCGCGGGGCGTCAGCCGGGACAGGTCGCGGTGCACGGCCGGACGCGTCCGGAGGTCGTCCTCCCGGGGCGCGAAGCGCTCGATGAGGCGGCGGGTGATGGCCGGCGCGAGCAGCGCGTCCCCGGCCCGGACGAGCCGGACCGACGCGGTCAGCCGCTCCGGCGTCACGTCCTTGAGCAGGAAGCCGCTCGCGCCCGCGGTGAGCGCCGCGTAGACGTAGTGGTCCAGGTCGTAGGTGGTGAGGATCAGCACGCGGGCGCCGCCGCCGGCCGCGGTGATCTCCCGGGTCGCCTCGATGCCGTTCATCTCCGGCATCCGGACGTCCATCAGCACGACGTCGGGACGGGTGCGGCGGACGGCGGCGACCGCCTCGAAGCCGTCCGCGGCCTCGGCGACCACGTCGATGCCGTCCGCGGCGAGGATCATCCGGAAGCCGGTGCGGACCAGCGCCTGGTCGTCGGCGATCACCACCCGCAGGGCCCCGCCGCCCGCCCCGCTTTCGGTGTCCGCCCCGCCGCCGGTGTCCGCGGCGGTCACGGCGTCCGCCAGGGGATCGTTGCGGCGACGCGGAACCCGCCGGCGAGGGTGCGGCCGGACTCCAGCGTCCCGCCGTAGACCGCGAGCCGCTCGCGCAGGTTGATCAGGCCGCGGCCGTTGCCCATCCGCGCGCCCGTCCCGGCGCCGGGCGCGCCGCCCGTGTCGGTGATCTCGATCCGCAGGTCGTCGCCGTCGCAGCGGACCGCCACCGCGGCGGACGCGCCCGACGCGTGCTTCATCGCGTTGGTCAGCGCCTCCTGCACCACCCGGTACGCGGTGAGGTCGACGCCCGGCGGCAGCGTCCCCGGCGGCGGGTCGATGTCGGCGGTGACGCGCAGGCCGGTGGCGCGGACCCGGTCGATGAGCGGGGCGAGCCGGTCCAGGCCCGGCTGCGGCACCGGCACGCCGCCGCCCGCCTCCCCGTCGCCGTCGCCGTCGCCGTCGCCCTCGCCGGACGGCGCCAGCAGGCCCATGACGTGCCGCAGCTCCGCCATCGCGGCCCGGCCGCTCGCCTCGACGTCCAGCATCGCCTTCTTCGACAGCTCGGGGTCGGCGTCCACCACCTTGCGGGCGGCGCCCGTCTGGATCACCATGACGCTCACGTTGTGGGTCACGACGTCGTGCAGCTCCGCCGCGATCCGGGCGCGCTCCACCTCGACCGCGCGGCGCGTCGCCTCCTGCTGCGCCCGCTCGATCTGGGCGAGCCGGCCCCGCCAGAACCGCACCGCCATCGCGAGCACGCCGGCGGCGAGCAGCACGAAGAACGGCGCCGACCAGTCCGGCAGGGAGGCGGCGGTGCCCCGGTAGGCGAGGCCGGCGAGGACGGCCGCGACGCCGAGGCTCGCGATGGCCTGCACGCGGTAGCGGCTGTAGGCGATCGCGCCGAACCCGGCGATCAGGCAGGCCAGCACCGTCACCCAGGTCATGCCGTGGCGCAGCGCCCACGCCGCCGTCAGCACCGCCCAGAACGCGGCGAGCGGGTACCGGCGCCGGAACGCCAGCGGCAGGGTCGTCAGCACGGTCAGGGTCCAGGACGGGTGGACGGGGTCGGGGTGCTCGCCGAACCCGGGCGGGACGGGGGCGTCGGGCGCGAGGGGCCCGCCGAAGTCCACCTTGTCGGGCTGGTCCCCGTTCCCCGTCTGCGCCGCCACGAGCAGCGCCACGGCGGTCACGGCGAGGGCGAACAGCGCGTCCGCGGCGAGGGCGCGGCGCGACGGCGGCTTCCCCGCCGGCTCCGGCCGGAGCAGGCCGCGCAGCCGCCCGCGCGCCTCGCGCGCCGTTTCCACGTGCATTTCCCCATTCTGTCCCTCGCCGCCCGGACCGGGTATCGGCTTCGCGGGCGGGGCGGTCGGCCGCGCGGCGTACATCGCGAGGATGACGCGCGGCGGGGTCGGCCGCGCGGTGTACGGAATGTCGGTGCGGCGGCCGACGACCCGGACGCCCCGCCGCGCATAGCTTCACGTCCGCTGACACCGGGCGGCCCGCACGCCGCCCGCACGCGGAGGGCGGGAGCCTCATGGGACATGTGATCGAGCTGGACGCCGCGGCGAAGGCCTACGACGGCGCGGGCGCGCCGGCGCTCGGGCCGGTGTCGCTGGACGTGGCGGAGGGCGAGGCGCTCGCCGTCGTCGGGCCGTCGGGCAGCGGGAAGTCCACGCTGCTGAACCTGGTCGCCGGGCTGGACCGGCCGTCCGCGGGGACGGTGACGGTGGACGGGCGGCGCGTCGACCGGCTCGGCGAGGCGGCGCTCGCCCGGTTCCGGCGCGAGCGGATCGGGTTCGTGTTCCAGTTCTTCAACCTGCTCGACGACCTCACCGTCGCCGACAACGTCCGGCTTCCCGCGCAGCTCGCGGGGACGCCGCGCCGGAAGGCCGCGGACCGCGCCGCCGAGCTGCTGGAGATCCTCGGCGTCCACCAGCATGCGGGCGCTTATCCGGGACGGCTGTCGGGCGGGGAACGGCAGCGCGTCGCGGTGGCGCGCGCGCTGGTGAACCGTCCGGCGCTGCTGCTGGCGGACGAGCCGACGGGCGCGCTGGACACCGCGTCCGGCCACGAGGTGCGCGAGCTGCTCGCCGAGGTGCACCGGGGCGGGCAGACGATCGTGCTGGTCACCCATGACATGGCGCTGGCGCGGTCGCTCGCGACCCGGACGGTCACGCTGGTCGACGGCGCGATCGCGGCCGACGAGCGGGCGGGGGCGGCCCGATGAGCGCGCGGTTCGCCGGGTCGGTGCTGGGCCGGGTGGTGCGGTCGGGGGTCGGGCGGCGGCGCGTCCAGACGCTGGTGGTCGCGCTCGCCACGCTGATGGCGGTGGCGTCGGCGGTCGTCGCGGGGTCGCTGGTCGTCGCGTCGTCGGCGCCGTTCGACCACGCCTTCGCGCGCGCACACGGCGCGCACCTGACCGCGCAGATCGACGCGGGGAAGGCGTCGGCGGCGCAGGCCGCGGCGACCGCGCACCTGCCGGGCGTCGCGGCGAGCGCCGGGCCGTTCCCGGTCACGGTCCTCTCGCCGACCGCGCAGCGCGGCGGCCCGCTGCCCGAGCTGACCGTCGCGGGGCGCTCCTCCCCCGGCGGCCCCGTGGACCGGCTGGAGGTCACGGCGGGACGGTGGCCGTCCGCCGGAAACGAGATCATGCTTCCGGCCGATCTCCCCCCGGACGTGGCGGAGACCGGGTCGACGCTGACCCTGCCGGGCGGAGGGACCCTGACGGTCGTCGGCCGGGCCCGCTCGGTCACCGGCTCCGCCGACGCGTGGATGACGCCGGCCGGGGTGGTTGCGCTCCGCTCGGCGAAGGCGCCCGGAACGGCCGAGATGCTGTACCGGTTCTCGGGGTCGCCGACGAAGTCCCGGTTGGCCGCGGACCGCGCGAAGGTCGCGGCGGCCCTGCCGAAGAGCGCGCTGGCCGGCACCCGGTCGTACCTGGACGCCAAGTACGTCGCCGACCGCGAGGCGGCCACGTTCGTGCCCTTCCTGATGGCGTTCGGCGCGCTCGGCCTGGGGATGTCGGTCATCGTCGTCGCCGGCGTCGTCGGCGGCATGGTCGGGGCGAACCTGCGCCGGATCGGGATCCTGAAGGCCATCGGCTGCACGCCCGCCGAGGTCGTCCGCGCCTATGTCGCGCAGGCGCTCGTCCCGGCCGCCGCGGGCACCGTGCTGGGCGTGGTGCTCGGCAACCTGATCGCGTACCCGCTGCTCGGCGACGTGCAGCAGGTGTACGGGACGACCGGCCTCTCGGTCGCCTGGTGGGTGGACGCCGCCGTCGCGGCGGGCGCGCTGCTGGTCGTGGCGGTCGCCGCGCTCGTCCCGGCGCTGCGGGCGGGACGGCTGCGGACCGTCGAGGCGATCGCGGTCGGCCGCGCGCCGGGCACGGGACGCGGCCGGTGGGCGCAGCGGTTCGCCGGGCGGCTGCCGCTGCCGCGCGCGGTGACGCTGGGGCTCGGAACCCCGTTCGCGCGTCCCGTCCGGTCGGCGTCGATGCTCGCGGCCGTGCTGTTCGGGACCGCCGCCGCGACGTTCGCGATCGGCCTCGCGGCGTCGCTGAACACGATCGGCGCCGCCCGCGACCCCGCCGCGCGCGCCGCCGTCAGCGTGATGGGCGGAGGCCCCGCCCCGCAGGGACAGGAGCAGGCGCCCCCGCAGGGACAGGGACCGGCGCAGGGGCCGGGGCAGGCGTCCCCGCAGGGGCCGGGACAGGCGCCCCCGCAGGGGCCGGGACAGGCGCCCCCGCAGGGGCCGGGGCAGGGACCTGGGCAGGGGCCTGGGCAGGGGCCGTCTCCGGTGGACGGCGCGAAGGTGGAGGCCGCCATCGCCGCCCAGCCCGGCACGGCGTCCTACTACGGAGTGCGCAGGACGCAGGTGACCGTGACGGGCGTCGTGGGCGGGGTCGACCTGCAGCTCTACCAGCACGATCTGCGGGCGGGCGCGTACGAGATCATCGCGGGGCACTGGATCACCGGCCCCGGCCAGGCCGTGGTGCCGACGCACTTCCTCGACGCGACCGGCCACCGCATCGGGGACACCATCACCGTGCTGGACCAGGGCGCCGCGGTGCGGCTGCGGATCGTGGGCGAGGCGTTCGACCTCGAGAACGACGGGATGCACGTGCACGCCGCCGCCTCCTCGTTCGCCGGAATCGAGAAGCAGGGCGCGGCCGACGAGTATCTCGTCCGGCTCAAGCCGGGGGTCTCGACGGCGTCCTACCTCAGCGGGCTGAACAGCGCGCTCAAACCGCTCGGGGCGCAGGCGACGGCCGCCGCCGACGACGTCAGCAGCACGATCGTCGTGCTGGACTCGCTGGCGGGGCTGCTCACGCTGATGCTGGTCACCGTCGCGGGGCTCGGCGTGCTCAACGCGGTCGTCCTGGACACCCGGGAGCGCGTCCACGACCTGGGCGTGTGCAAGGCGATCGGGATGTCGCCGCGGCAGACCGTCGCGATGGTGCTCGCGTCCGTCGCGGGCCTCGGCGCGGCCGGCGGGCTCGCGGGCCTGCCGGCGGGCGTCGCCCTGCACCACCTGGTGCTGCCGCTGATGGGGGACGCGGCGGGCACCCGGCTGACCGCGCCCATGGTCGGGGTCTACCGCGTGCCGCTGGTCGTCCCGCTCGCGCTCGGCGGCATCGTGATCGCGGTGCTGGGCGCGCTGCTGCCGGCCGGCTGGGCCGCGAAGGCGCGCACCGCGACCGCCCTCCGCACCGAGTGAACGCACCGGCTCGCGGCCGGCCGCCGTCATGAGGCGGCCCGTGACGGCGGCCCGCCGCGAGCCGGCGTCAGAGGGGGCGGGTGTCGAGGACCTGGCGGAGCCTCTCCTGGGCGCGGGCGGCCTGGCGGGCGCGGTAGGCGATCGGCATGTAGCGGACGCGTTCCGGCAGCAGCGGCGTGCTGCGGCCGATGACCTGCCCGACGGCGCGCAGCCGCCGCTCGTCGGCCTTGCTCCAGGACAGGCCGAGCTTCTCGCGCGCGGCCGGAGGCAGGGTGCCGGTGGAGATGAACCGCCCGAGCCTCCCGGTGAGCCCGATCACGGGTGCCGCGACCGGACGCAGCGGAGCGGGCACGCCCGGCGGGAGCTTGTCCATCCGGTCGAGGACCTCGAGGGCGACCTTGTGCGGGACGAGGGTGTTCTCCACCATGTCGTCGAAGTACGCCCAGTACTCGTCGATGGTCTTGGGCATCATCCGCTCGGGCACCTGCAGGATGCGGCCGAGGTTCATGAACTCGTCGAAGACCTGTTGCTGCTCCCGCGCGTCCATCGGCTCGGGAGCGAAGTACTTCGACGCGGTGACGGCCGCGTAGAAGCCGGTGAGGTGCACCCACGCCCAGGGCTCCGCCGACAGCGCGTGGTGGCTGCGGCCGTCCTCGTCGACGGCGCTGAGCGGCTTGTGCATCTGGCGGAGCCGCCGGCCCTCCTCGATCGCGGTCGGCCCGCCGTACACCCAGGTCTGCACGGACGCGAAGCTGCGCGCGGCGCGGCCGAGCGGGTCGCGGCGGAAACTGGACAGCCGGTCGACGACGGTGCCGATCGCCGGGTGCATGGTCTGCAGGATGAACACGCTGTTGCCGGCGATCGCCGACGTGTAGAGCCCCATGGTGTCCCACAGGATCGAGCCGGGCTCGAACGGGACGGGCTCGGGGCGCGCGACGGCCCGTGCGGCGGGCGCGTTCTCGGTCACTGTCATGGTCTCGCCTCCCGATGGCGTCTCGGCTACAGTGAAACGCGAATAAGTAGTCGCTTACAAGTCGCGTCCGGGGAGGCCCCGCCGATGCCCCGCCCACCTGCCCTTTCACCGCGCAGGACGCCGCGCCAGGACCGGTCGCGGCACACGGTGGAACGGATCCTGGACGCCGCCACTCGCGTTCTGTCCGAGCGCGGGTACGACGGCGCGTCCACCAACCGCATCGCCCGCGCCGCCGGGGTCGGCAACGGGTCGCTCTACCAGTACTTCCCGAACAAGGACGCCATCGTCATCACCGTCATCGACCGGTTCGCCGACCATCTCGCCGACCGGCTCGGCGCGCAGATCGAGTCGACCATGAACGACTCGTGGCAGGAGGCCGGGCGCGCGCTGCTCGACGTGCAGATGCGGCTGTTCGAGGAGCACGCCGACCTGCTGCGCGTCATCGTCGAGCAGATCCCGCGGCTCGGCCCGTTCGACAAGCTCGCCGCGCTGCAGCGCCGGCTGACCGACCTCGTCCGGGTGTACCTGCTGGTCAACCGGGACGCGTTCCGCGACGACCTGGACGTGGACGCGGCCCTGTGGATCCTCGCCGAGACCGTCGGCACGCTGTCGATCCGGTACGTGCTCGACCGGCCGCCGATCCCCCGCGAGCGGATGATCGACGAGCTCGCGGAGCTGGTGATCCGCTATATCCGCGGGTAGCGGCCCCGCACCGGCTCGCCCGGCCACAGCTTCCGGGTGAACGGTTCCGCCGCCACCAGCCCGGCCAGCAGCACCGGGCCGAGCGCCAGGCTGAACAGGACGTCGGTCAGCCAGTGCTCGTCCGCCGCGGTCAGCGCCGCCCCGGTCAGGAACCCGGTGACCAGCGCGAAGTCGCGCCGGCCGCGCGCCGTCAGCCACCGGTCGAGGACCGGGACGACGACGACCAGCAGCTCGATCCCGACCCAGATGAGCAGGAACCCGTTCAGCGTGTGCCCGGACGGGTAGGCGTCGCCGTGCTTCCACAGCACGTCGACATTACTGAGCGGATACGTCCGCGGGATCACCGACTTCACGCCCTCCTGCAGCAGCGACAGCAGGGCGACCACCACGATCGGCACCAGCACGGGACGCGCCGAGCGCGCGCGGATCGCCCCGAGGATCGCCAGAGGGACGAGGACGTACCCCGCGATGACGCCGCGCTGCCCGAGCTGGGTGAACACGTGGACGGCCGACATCCACCCGCCCCGGACATGCGCGTCGCAGAACGTGTGGACCGTCCAGTCGAGACGCCGGAGCGGGCCGTCGGCGAGCACGTCCGCCGTGACGCCGGCCATGACCGCGACGGCCACGAGGTACCAGCCCCACGACCGTCGGCGCATACCCACGGTCTTCCCCGCTCACATCCCGTGACGCATGGGGTACGGAGCCATAACCGGGACGGGCAGGCATGGCCGCCCGGCACATTTCCCGCAGGACCCGGATCGGTTTGACTTCCGGATGGGCGCCCCTCCTTCCCGATCTCCACCCCCGTTCGACCGATCCGGGAGAGCCCTTCATGCATCGACGATCCCCGCGCATTGTGCGGCGCCTCGCGAAATGGCTCGCGTCGTCCGCCGCCCTCGTCCTCCTCGCCGCCGCGTCCGGTGCCGCCGGCGCGGCCGCCACCGCCGCGCCCGCGCACGCCGAAACGGGCACCTACCGGCAGGTCACCGGTTTCGGGTCCAATCTCGGGAACCTGCAGATGTACGAGTACGTGCCGGCCGGGCTGCCGTCCGGCGCCCCGCTCGTCGTGGCCCTGCACGGCTGCACGCAGAGCGCCGACGACTACTACGGCCATTCCGGCTGGCCCAAGTACGCCGACCTGTGGAAGTTCGCGGTGGTGTTCCCGCAGACCACCACGTCCAACAACATCCAGAAGTGCTTCCAGTGGTTCGATCCCGCGAAGGACGCGCGCGGCGGCACGGAGGCGTCGTCGATCGTCCAGATGGTGTCCTACGCCGAGCAGCAGCACGGTTCGGACCCGCACCGGGTGTTCCTCACCGGCCTTTCGGCGGGCGGCGGGATGACGGCGGATCTGCTCGCCGCCTACCCGGACGTGTTCGCCGGCGGCGCGGTCGACTCGGGCCTTCCCGCGCAATGCGCGACCAGCCTCGTTGCCGCCAGCGGATGCCAGATGAACAACCAGAACCTGACGCCCGCGCAATGGGGCGACAAGGTCCGCAACTCCCATCCCGGTTACACCGGCCCGTGGCCGCGCGTCGCCATCTGGCAGGGCACCGCCGATTACACGGTCTATCCGGTCAACGCCACGGAACTGCGCGACCAGTGGACGAACGTCTGGGGCATTTCGCAGACGCCGTCGAGCACGCAGAGCCTCCCCGGCGGCACGACGCAGAGCGTCTACAACGACGCGAACGGGAAACCCGCCGTCGAGGTCTGCTCCATTTCGGGAATGGGCCACGGCCTCGCGGTCGACCCCGGATCGGGCGCCGACCAGTGCGGCAGCACGGGCGCGTACTTCCTCGACGCCATCTGCTCCACGTCCTACACGGCGAAGTTCTGGGGCCTCGACGGCTCGTCCGGCACCGACCCCGGCGACCCCGGCGATCCCGGTGACCCGGGCGATCCGGGCGGCTGGACGCCCCAGTGCTTCACCGCGACCAATTACGCGCAGGTGACGGCCGGACGGGCGCACACCAGCGGCGGCTACACGTACGCGAACGGCTCGAACCAGAACATGGGCCTCTACAACGTGTTCGTGACGCACACGCTGAAGGAGACGGCCGAGGGCTACTACGTCATCTCCGATTCCGGCTGCTGAACCGCCGGAACGAGCCGGTCCGCGCCGTCCGCTGCGACGGCCCGGACCGGCTCGTCCTGGTCACGGTGTGATGACGAGCTTCCCGCGCGTGTGGCCGCTCCGGCTCTCGTCGAACGCGGCGCCGACGTCGTCGAGGGCGAACATCTTCGCGACGTCGACGCGCAGCGCGCCGCGGTCGGCCATCGCGGCGAGGTCGGCGAGCTTGGCGCCGTCCGGGCGGACCCAGATCCAGTGGCCGCCGTGCTGCTCCACGCTGTTGTCGGCGACGGACACGTGCCGCCCTCCCGGCGCGAGCACGGCGAGCGTCGTGTCCAGCTGCCCGCCCACGAAGTCGGCGACCGCCGTGACGCCGTCCGGCGCGAGGTCGCGGACCCGCTCCACCAGCCCGTCGCCGTAGGAGACCGGTTCGGCGCCGAGCTCGCGCAGGTAGTCGTGGTTGGCCTCGGACGCGGTGCCGATCACGCGGGCGCCGCGGTCGACGCCGATCTGCACCGCGAAGCTCCCCACTCCCCCGGACGCCGCGTGCACCAGCAGCACGTCGCCCTTGCCGACCTCGAGCCGGTCGAGCGAGCGCTGCGCGGTCATCCCGGCGAGCGGCAGCCCGCCCGCCTGGTTCCAGTCGAGCGCCGCGGGCTTGCGCGCGCAGTGGACGGCCGGGACCGTGACGAGCTCCGCGAACGTCCCCCCGTGCACGACGCTCTTGCGGGCGTAGGCCATGACCTCGTCGCCGGGCGCGAACTCCGGGGTGTCCGGTCCGACCGCGCGGACGACCCCGGCGACGTCCCAGCCGGGGATCACCGGGAACACGGTGTCCATCATCCCGTCGAGCCCGCCGGACATCACCTTCCAGTCGACCGGGTTGACGCCCGCCGCGCGCACCTCGACCAGCACCTCGCTCGGGCCGAGCTTGGGGTCGGGCGCCTCGCCGGCGGTGAGGCGGGAGTTGTCGGAGGCATAGGAGTCGTAGGTGACGGCACGCATGTCCCTCAGCCTGCCTCCGGTCCCGCCCGCTAAACCCGCTGCGCGGCTGCCTCGCCGGGCGGCGCCGCGGGCCGGTCCCGCAGCCACGGCGCCAGCGCCGCGGTCACCGCGACCGACGCCGCCGCCATCACCGCCATCCCGGTCTCGGGCGAGGTGAGCTGGGCGGCGCCGCCCGCGAGCGCGGCGCCGACGCCCTGCATGCCGAGCATCCCGGACGAGTGCAGGCCGAGCGCGTGGCCGCTCAGCTCGTCCGGGGTCAGCCGCAGCAGCCGCTCCTGGAGCAGCAGCGTCGCGCAGTACCCGACGCTCGCCGCGACGATCGCGGCCACCGCGACGGGCAGCGGCGGGCGCAGCGCGAAGACCAGGTACGGGACGGCCAGCAGCAGCCGCATCGGCGCGTCCAGCCGCCTGCGCCACCCGGGCGGGACGAACCGTCCGGCGAGGGCGTCCCCGGCGAGCATCCCGGCCGCGCCCGCCGCGAACAGCAGCCCCGCGTGCCCCGGCGCGTACGGGACGAACAGCGACTCGCAGCCGACGATCAGCCCGTTCGGCACCCACAGCGCGAGGAAGACGGCCCGGCGCCGCGCCGACGACCACAGCCGCACGTTGTTGCGCCATGTCTCGCCCGCGGTCGCCCGGCCGGTGGCCCGCGGCGCGCGGCGGCTCAGCCCGAACCGTCCGGCGAGCGCCGCCGCGAGGTACAGGGCGGCGCCGGCGAGCAGCGTCCCGCGCGGCGACAGCGCGGAGACCATGACGCCTCCGGCCGCGAACCCCAGGATCTGCATGAGGCCGACGGACATGTTGAGCACCGAGCGGCCCAGCACGTACCCGTCGCGGTCGAGAATTTCGTTCAGCAGCCCGTACCGCACCCCGCCGCCCACGGCGTTCGCGGCCCCGAGCGCGAGGACGATCGCGAACACGCCCCACACCGGCAGGCCCGGGACGGCCTGCGCGGCGGTGCCCGCGGCGAACAGCAGCGACAGGCCCGCGAGCGCGGCGCGCGGCGGCAGCCGGTCCGCCGCCGACAGCAGCACGAGCGCCCCCGCCGGCTGGGCGAGCGCCGGGCCGAACATCGCCAGCGACGACAGCAGCGGCGAGCCGGTCCGAGCGTAGACGAGCGTGGCGAGCGCGAGCCCGCTCACCGTCTGCGCCGCGACGTTGCCCGCCGACGTCAGGAACAGCGGCGCGAACTCGGGCGTGCGGAACAGGTCCTCGTACGTGCGCATGATCGGAGTCTCCGGGGGGCCGCCGCCCGCCGGTTACTCTTTCGCGGGGAGGCGAAACCCTTGGGCTGGTGGGAGATCAACGCGGACACCCTCGCGAGCGGCCGGTTCGCCGTGTCGCCGCTGGCGGAGGCCACCGCGTGCCTGAAGGCGCTGCGCTGGCGGCGGGCCGCGAACCCGGGCGAGCGCGCCTGGCTGGACGCCCACCTGCCCGCGTTCCGCGCCCGGATGGCCGCCGACCCCGTCACGGCCCTGCTCGTCCGGTCCGCCTTCGTGCCGGGGTGGAACGCCGACTTCGTCACGCCCGCCCAGACCGGCGAGCCCGGCGCGACGTTCGCCGGGGAGCTGGAACGGATCCGGGCCGCGCCGCCGGACGCCGCCCGCGCCGACCTGGCCGTGGCGCTGGACGGCCCGCTCCCGGCCGCCCTCGACCGCGACGACCTGCCGGACCGCGCCGCCGACCTGATCGCGTGGGTGTGGACGGAGACGGTCCTGCCGGACTGGCCGCGGCGGCACCGGATCATCGAGGCGGAGATCGTGGCGCGGGTCGCGCGGCTGGGCCAGGGCGGCTGGGCCGCCGCGCTCGCCGGCATGCGGCCCGGCATGCGCTGGCTCGGCGAGAACCGGCTCCAGATCAACACCCGGGACCACCCGCCGCGCGACCTGTCGGGCAAGCCGCTGGTGTTCGTGCCGGTCACGGTCGGCCAGAGCTGGTCCTCCTGGGACCGGGAGGCGTCCCGCTACGCGATCGTCTACCCGTGCTCGGGGGCGCTCGCCGGTGCGGGCGCGGTCCCGGTGCCCGGCGCGCTGGGGGCGCTTCTGGGGCCGGTCCGCGCGTCCGTCCTCGTCCTGCTGGACACGCCGAAGAGCACGACGCAGCTGGTCGCGCTGACGGGCCGGGGGCTCGGCTCGATCGGCCGGCACCTGAAGATCCTGCTGGACGCGCGGCTCGTCGGGCGGCGCCGCGCCGGGCGCTCGGTCCTGTACTACCGGACGGAGGCGGGCGAGGCCCTCGTCGCCGCCCAGCGCGACACGGCGCCCCAGCGCGGCGCGGCGCCCCAGCGCGGCGCGGCGCCCCAGCGCGGCGCGGCGCCCCGGCGCGGCGCGGCGCCCCGGCGCGGCTCGTCGGCCGGGGTCAGCAGCGGGCCGTCGTCAGCGTGATCTTCCCGGCGCGGTCCCAGTTCACGTCGGCGAGCGCGGTGCCCGCCGCGACGCACGCGGTCTCGGCGCCGGACCGGTCGACGACCCTGGCGGCGGCGCCGCCCGCCTGCTCGTTGACGACCTTTCCCCGGCCATGCCAACCGCTCAGGCCGTAGGTGCCGTACCGGTAGAAATCGAAGACGCGATATTTACCGCCATAAGCAACGGTGGCGCACACATGACCGGGGCGGCATTTCGGAATATCGTCCGCATTCCCGTAATATTTCGCCGGGACGGACGGAAAGGTGGCCGGGGCGGCCGGAGCGTCCACCGGCGACGCGGCGCCCATGGTCGCGGCCATGGCCACGCCCACGACCAGGGCGGCTCCGGCTCCGAGCCGCACGCGCCGGACGGCCCCACGAAATACCCTCAAGAATTTCCCGCCTTCACTTTCACGCGAGCCCACGGGCCCGGCAGCGATTCGCGCTCGGCATTAGCGATCAACATCGGTGACTATAAAGGCGTGCGACACGATCCGCAAAGCACGTAAGGCATTTGGGATGGCGCCGGAAATTCGACTCCGCTTTTCTTGAAAAAGAGACGTCCGTAACCGCGGCCGGCGGCGGTCAGGTGGTCGCGGCGGCGCGGTCGAAGCGGCGGATCAGCTCGATCGCCGCGTCGATGACCTCCTGGGCCTCGGCCTCGTCCTCGCTGGTGGCGACCTCGCGTCCGGCCTCGCCGATGACGGTGGTGAGGACGGCGACGGTGAGGCGGTCGATGGGCTCGCCGCCGAGCGCGAGCAGCACGGCGTTCTGCCGCACCCAGTCGCGGCGGCGGGTGCGGCGCATGAGGTCGAAGCCGGGCGGGCCGTCGCCGTCCATGAACAGCCGGGCGAGGTCGCGGCGCTCCCAGGACCCGGCGAGGAACGCGCGGGCGCCCGCGATGAACAGCTCGACCGGGTCGTCGACGCCGGCGGCCTTGGCCTCGGCGACGCTCGCGGTGGCGGCCTTCTCGTGCGCGCCCTCGTGCTCCTCCCACAGGGCGAGGAACAGCTCGGTCTTGCCGCCGAAGTGGTGGTAGAGGCTGCCGACGCTGGAGCCGGCGCGCTCGACGACCTCGGAGATCGCGGCGTCGGCGAACCCGTGCGCGCAGAACACCTCGCGCGCCGCCTCGAGCATGGTGCGGCGCGTCTGCGCGGTGCGGCTCCATTCCCATCCGCCCCTGCCGCTGGGCTTGCGGGCCATCGGTCCCCCGTCCGGTGCGGCGGCCGCCGTCCGGCCGTCGGTGGAACAGATTCTAGAAAGCGCGCGGGACGTCTTGACGCCGGGACCGCCCCGTGCGCAGCCTAGAACCGATTCCTAGAAATAGATTCTAGGATTGATCGGAGGGCCGGTCCATGGACTTCTCGCTGAGCGCCGAGGAACGACAGATCCGCGACACCGTCCGCTCCTTCGTCGAGAAGGAGGTCATGCCGCTCGAACCCGAGGTGCTGCGCAACGAGCGCGCCGGGCGCCCCGGGCTCGACCCGCAGGTGCTGCGCGACCTGCGCGACAAGGCCCGCAGGTCCGGGTTCTGGGGCATCAACACGCCCGAGGAGTACGGCGGCGCCGCGCTCGGCCCGCTGATGTCGGCGATCGTCGCGATGGAGACGGGCCGCACGTTCGTCCCGTTCAGCTTCGGCGGCACCGCCGACAACATCCTCTACGCCTGCGACGAGGCGCAGAAGCGCACCTACCTGATCCCGACGATCGAAGGCGAGCGGCGGTCCTGCTTCGCCATCACCGAGCCGGGCGCCGGGTCGGACGCCCGCAGCATCCGCACCCGCGCGGTCCGCGACGGCGGCGACTGGGTCATCAACGGCGAGAAGACGTTCATCACCGGCGGCAACGAGGCCGACTTCGTCATGGTGTTCGCCGTCACCGACCCCGACCTCGGCGCGGACGGCGGCGTGACCTGCTTCCTCGTCGACCGGGACATGGGCTGGAAGTCCGAGCCGATCCCGACCATGGGCGAGTGGGGACCGGCGTCACTGGTGTTCGAGGACGTCCGGGTGCCGGACGCGAACGTCCTCGGCGAGGTCGGCAAGGGCTTCGACCTGGCGATGCGGTGGATCGGGCAGGGCCGCTACATGATCCCGGCGCGGGCGATCGGCGCGGCGGAGCGGATGCTGCAGATGGCCGTCGACTACGCCAAGGTCCGGGTGTCCATGGGCCACCCGATCGCCGACTACCAGGCCATCCAGTGGATGATCGCCGACTCGCAGGTGGAGATCGAGGCGGCGAAGTGGCTGACGCTGTACGCGGCGTGGCGGGTGCGGGAGGGCCTGGACGCGCGGCACGCCTCGTCCATCGCGAAGCTGAACGGCGCGACGATGGCGAACCGGGTGGTGGACCGGGTGCTGCAGATCCACGGCGGCATGGGGTACACCAAGGAGCTGCCGATCGAGCGCTGGTACCGGGAGCTGCGGCTGCTGCGGATCTTCGAGGGCACCGACGAGATCCAGCGCCGGACCATCGCCCGCAACCTGCTCAAGGGCCACGTCCGCCTCGGCCTCGTCGGGGAGTGAGATGGGCTCTCGCGATCCGCGGGCCGGTGTCCGCGCGCTGTTCAATCCGGGGTCGATCGCGCTGGTCGGGGCGAGCGACAAGTCCGGCTGGTCGGTGAGCACGTTCGGGAACCTGCGGGCGCACGGATTCGGCGGGCCGGTGCACCTGGTCAACCCGCGCGGCGGGCTCGTGCACGGGCACGCCGCGTACCCGAGCCTGGCGGAGCTGCCCGGGCCGGTCGACCTGGCGTACGTGATGGTGCCGACCTCCGCCGTGCTGCCGGTGCTGCGGGACGGCGCCGCGGCGGGGATCAGGAACTACGTCGTGCTGACGGCCGGGTTCGGCGAGGCGGGTGAGGACGGCGCGCGGCTGGAGGCGGAGGTCGTCGCGTTCGCGCGGGAGGCGGGGCTGACGGTCCTCGGCCCGAACGGCAACGGCTACATCAACGCCGCCGCCGGCATCACCCCGTACGGCCTGCCGATCCCGCCGCCGCTGCTGCGCGGGCCGGTGGGCGTGGTGCTGCAGAGCGGCGCGCTGGCCAGTTCGGTGCTGGCGTTCTCGCAGGCCCGCAACATCGGGCTCAGCCTGCTGACGTCGATGGGCAACGAGTCGCTGGTCACCGTCCCCGACGTCATCGACTACCTGGTCGACGACCCGGCGACGAAGGTCATCGCGCTGTTCCTGGAGTCGGTGCGGGACCCGGACGCGTTCGCGCGCGCGGCGCGGCGGGCCCTGGCTGCGGGCAAGCCGGTCGTCGCGCTGAAGATCGGGCGCAGCCGGCTGGCGTCGCGCACCGCGCGGGCGCACACCGGCGCGCTCGTCGGCGACAACGCGGTGGTGGACGCCGCGTTCCGGCGGCTCGGGGTGATCCGGGTCCGGTCGCTGGAGGACCTGATCGTCACCGCCGGGCTGCTGGCGTCCGCCGGGCCGCTGCCCGGGCCGCGGATCGGCGTGGTCACCCCGTCCGGCGGCGCGTCGGAGATCATCGCGGACCGGGCCGAGGACGAGGGCCTCGACCTGCCCGCGTTCGCGCCCTCGACGGCGGCGGCGCTCGCGGAGATCCTGCCGCCGTTCGCGACCGTGCAGAACCCCCTCGACGTCACCGGCTACGTGCTCATCGACCGGACGCTCCTCGGCCGCGCGCTCGACATCGTCGCCGCCGATCCCGGCATCGACGCGGTGATGCTGCTGACCGACCTGCCCCGGTTCACGCCGCCCGACCCGTCGGTGCCGATGGCGACCTTCGAGGCGCACGCCCGGCGTATCGCCGCGTCGCCGCGTCCGGTGGTGGTGGTCGGCAACACGCTGACCGACGTGTCGGAGTTCGGCCGCTCCGTGCAGGAGAAGACCGGGTTCCCGCAGGTCGTCGGCGGGATCGAGCACGGCATGCAGGCGGTCGGCGCGGCCGTCCGATGGTCGGCCGGGCGGGAGCGCGCGCTCGCGCGGCGTCCCGCGTCCGGCGAGCGCGTCGCCGTGGACGGCGCGACCGGCGTGTGGGCCGAGCACCGCGCCGCCGCGCTCCTCGCCGGCGCCGGGCTGCCCGTGGTGCCGTCCGAGCTGGTCTACGGCGAGGACGCGGCGGTCGCGGCGGCGGACCGGTTCGGCTACCCCGTCGTCCTCAAGGCGGCGGCGGACGGCCTCGCGCACAAGAGCGACATCGGCGGCGTCCGCCTCGGGCTGACCGGCCCGGACGCCGTCCGCGCCGCGTACCGCGAGGTCATGGCCGCGCTCGCCGGGCACGACGGCGCGGGCGCGCTCGTCCAGCCGCAGCGGACGGGCGGCGTCGAGTTGCTCGCGGGGATCGTCCGCGACCCGTCCTGGGGCCTCACGCTCGCGGTCGGCCTCGGCGGCGTCTGGGTCGAGGTGCTGCGCGACTCGGCGCTGCGGCTGCTGCCGGTGGACGCGCGCGACGTCCGCGAGGCGCTCGGCGAGCTGCGCGGCGCCGCCCTGCTCGACGGCGCGCGCGGCACGAAGCCCGCCGACCTCGACGCCGTCGCCGGCGTCGTCGCCCGCGTCGCGGCGCTCGCCGCGTCCCTCGGCGACCGCCTCGAATCGCTGGAGATCAACCCGCTCCGCGTCGACGGCGCCGAGGTCGAGATCCTCGACGCCCTCGTCACCTGGACCTGAGACGCGGATCTGCGGCGTGCCGCCCCGATGACGGCCGGCCGAGGGACGGCACGCCGCGGCTCAGCGATGCGAAGCCAGGACAAGAACGGCGGCGGACATGAACATGCCGCCGTTGCCGAGCACCACGCTGACCTCCGCGTCCGGAACCTGCGCGGCGGCCTCCTTGCGGAGCTGGCGGACGGCCTCCTGGATCGCGAACATCCCGTACATGCCGGTGTGGGTGTAGGACAGGCCGCCGCCGTTGGTGTTCAGCGGGAGCCGCCCGCCGGGCGAGGTGTGGCCCTCGGCGATGAACGCGCCCGCCTCGCCGCGCCCGACGAAGCCCATGTCCTCCAGCCCGTAGATCGGCAGGTGCGCGAACGCGTCGTAGATCATCACGTGGTCGACGTCGCCGTGCCCGATCCCCGCCTCCGCGAACGCGGCGCGGGACGCCCGCCGGAACCCCGCCGAGCTGGTCAGGTCGGCCATCTGCGAGATGATCGGCGACTCGGCGGACTCCCCCGCCCCGAGCAGGTGGACGAGCGGGCGGCGGGTGCCGAGCGCGCGGGCGCGGTCCTCGGACGTGACGACGAGCGCGCCGCCGCCGTCGGTGACGAGGCAGCACTCCAGCAGGTGGAACGGGTAGGCGACCATCCGGGACGCGAGGACGTCCTCGACGGTGATGAGGTCGCGGTACATCGCGCGCGGGTTGAGGTTCGCCCAGCGGCGCTGCGCGACCGGGACCTCGGCGAGCTGCTCGTGCGTGAGGCCGGTCTCCTTCATGTACCGCAGCGCGGTGAGGGTGAACGCGCTCGTCGGGCCGAACACGCCGTACGGTGCCTCGAACTGGCCGCTCAGCGAGTCGGGGGTGCGGGCGTAGCGGGGCGCGCCGACGCGGGAGCGGCCCGATTCGCCGTGCGTGATAAGGACGGTGCGGCACATCCCGGCGCGGATCGCGGCGGCGGCGTGCCGGACGTGGAACAGGAACGACGAGCCCCCGACCTGCGTGCCGTCCAGCCAGGCGGGCTCGATGCCGAGCGAGTGCGCGATCTCGACCGGGCCGGGGGTGCCGACGGTGGCGACGCCGTCGATGTCGTCCTTGGTGAGGCCGGCGTCGGCGAGGGCGTTGCGCGCGGCCTCGAGGTGCAGCTGCCGGGTGGAGTGGCCGGGCAGCCGGCCGATCTCGTCGGTCTCGGCCGCGCCCGCGATGACGATGTTCACCGGGCCTCCGCGGGGGTGAAGAGCGGCAGGCGCACGTCGCCGCGCGGCTCGAAGACGACGCGGAGCGGCAGGTCGAGGGGCAGGTGCTCGGGGTCGGCGGAGACGCCGACGAGGTTGCTCATCATCCGGACGCCCTCCTCGAGTTCCACGATGGCGATCACGTAGGGCGCCTCGTCCTCGAAGCCGGGCGCCGGACGATGGTTGATCACGTACGAGTGCAGGGTGGCGCGCCCGGTGGCGGTCACCCAGGCGACGTCGCCGGAGCCGCAGTGCGGGCACGCGGGACGCGGATAGAAGAAGTGCCGGCCGCAGCCGTCACAGCGCTGGATGCGCAGCTCACCGGCGGCGGCGCCGTCCCAGAACGGCCGGGTGTCGGGGGTCGGCCGCGGGACGGCCTTGGACGGTGCGGGCCTGGCCGGCGCGGCCGGTGCGGTCGGTGCGGCCGGCGCGGCCGGCGCGGGCTCGGCGGCGGGCCTGGAGGCGGTGGACATCGCCCTCCTCGAAATAGTTCTAGATCGAGATTCTAGAACTTAGCTCTGGAAAATTTAAGGACCCGAACCTAGAGTTCGCTTCAAGAACCACCGGGCCCGAAAGCCCCCCGCCGGGACAACCGGAAAGAGGTGCCATGACCACCCTCGATCACCCGGCCGCCCCCGAGCCCAGAGCCGCGATCGACCGCCTCTGGAAGCGCGACCTCGACCACTACCCCGAAACCGGACCCCGCGTGTGGTACCTCGCGGTGGTCGTCCTCGCCACGATCGTCCTGTACTGCGAGCAGTACGTGACCGGCGGCGTGGCGCCGCTGGTGCTCGCCCACTTCGAGATGTCGTTCCTCTTCTACGTCAACGCGCTGGTCATCGGGGGCCTGGTCGGTGCGTTCGGTGCGCTCGCCGCGGGGCTCTGCGACAAGTGGGGCCGCGCCAACCTGGTCGCCTACGGGCTCGGCGTCACGGGCGTGCTGACGCTGCTCGTCCCCTCGATGCCGAACAAGTGGGCGTTCGTCGTCCTGCTCACCGTCATCGGGATGGTCGAGGGCGTGATCCTGGTGGCCACGCCCGCGCTGGTCCGGGACTTCTCGCCGCAGCTCGGCCGCGCGTCCGCGATGGGCTTCTGGACGCTCGGCCCGGTCGTCGCGAGCCTCATCGTCAGCTTCGTCGCGAACCGGACGCTGGAGCGGCTCGACGACAGCTGGGCCAGCCAGTACTACATCATGGGCGCCTTCGGGCTCGTCGTGTTCGCCATCGCGCTCGGCGGCCTGCGGGAGCTGAACCCCGGCCTGCGCGGCCAGGTCATGGTCAGCGCCGAGGACCGCGCGAAGGTGGAGGCGCGCGCGGCGCAGGCCGAGGCGAGCGCCGACCTCGGCCGGCCGTGGGCGCAGATGCTGAAGCCCGACATCCTCGCCCCGGCCGCCGGGATCTCCATCTTCCTGATCATCTACTACACGGCGGTCGGATTCTTCACCATCTACCTGACCACCACGTTCGGGTTCTCCACGTCCCGCGCCAACGGCATCAACACCTGGTACTGGGCGATGGACGCGATCGCGCTGGTGGTCGTGGGCGTCGTGTCCGACCGGATGCGGGTGCGCAAGCCGTTCATGGCCGGCGGCACCGTCCTCGCGGTGGTCATGACGTACGTGTTCCTGACCCGCGCCACCCATCCGCACACGAGCTTCGCGGCGCTCGCGACCATCGTCAGCCTCCTCGCGGTCGGCCTCGCCATCGCGTACGCGCCATGGATGGCCGCGTTCACCGAGACGATCGAGCGGCGCAACCCGGCGCTGATGGCGCACGGCCTCGCCGTCTGGGGCTGGACGACCCGGATCGCGGTCGCCGGGTCCGTGTTCGCGCTGCAGTACGTCGTGAGCAGCGCGAACACCCTGGTCAGCGCCCCGGAGAAGCTCGCGGAGGCGAAGGCCGCGCAGCAGTCCGGGCACGCGCCGTCGGCGGGCCTGATGCACCAGCTCGCCGACATCAAGCAGGCGGCGGCGGACGCCCCGCACCAGTGGCAGCACTGGTGGTGGGTGTGCATCGCCGCGCAGCTGCTGTTCTTCGCGCTGATGCTCCCGCTCGCCGGACGCTGGAGCCCGCGCGCCGCGAAGGCCGACATCGAGGCGGCCGAAGCCGAGAAGTAGGAGGTCACGGACGGCCGTCCCGGGGACCGGCGGGCCCGCGGTTCCCGGGGCGGCCGTCAGTGGTGCGCGTGGGCGCGGGCCCACAGGGCCGTCCAGCCGCCCGCGCCGAGCCACGAGGCGGGGACGCGCAGCCCGTGCCCGGCCGCCGCGTCCCAGAAGGACCCGGTGTCGGCGCCGAGTTCGGCGGCGTCGGGAAGCGCGCGCTGCCACGGGCCATCCTCGTCCTTGAGGGTGGTCGCGGGGTAGCCGGGCACGCGGATCTTGCGCGGCGGGACGACGGTCGCGAGCGGGATCTCCGGCGCGGCGCAGGTGACCAGGACGGCGAGCGCGCACAGCGGCGGCGCGGTCGTCCGGTGCGCGACCGCGCGGGCGACGGCCGGGTCGTCCTGCACGGCGAGCCGCCCGAGGGCGGCGCGGACCCGCCGCCCGGCGAGGTCGAGCGCGTACGGGTCGGCGATCGCGGGCAGCTTGACGAGCCTGCGCAGCGTCTTCGGCAGCGGCGGCTCGCCGAGCAGCAGGGGCAGCTGGTCGTAGCGGTCGCGCAGCGCCGGGTCGAGGCCGCCGAGCGCCTCGGCGAGCGGCCGCGTCCCCGTCGCGTCCCACAGCCGGACGAGCGGGACGGCCCTGGTGTCGAGCGTGCGGCGGACGGCCGCGGTGAGCTGCGCGGACCCGAGCCGGCGCAGCCGGGTGAGCGCCCCGTCCGGCGGGGTCGCGGCGATCGCGGCGAACACCTCCAGGGCCGCGGCGCCGGACGCGTCCCACGCCGTCCGGGCGAGGTCGCCGAGGGCCGGGCCCACGTCCTCGACCAGGCGCGGTGCCGCGCGCCGCCGCGCCGGCCGCGCGGGCGGGAGCTCGTCCGGCACCGGCTCCTCCGGCGGCCTGATGCCGGGAAGCGCGTCCACCCACGCGCGGAACGCACGCTCCAGCTCCTCGCCGGGCGCCTCGTTGAACCGCGCCGCGATCTCCGAGACCCGCCAGCCGCGCGACTGCGGCCGCAGCGGGCTCACCTCCGCGTTGACGACGAGCACGCCCTTGTCGTCGTAGAGGCCGAGCAGCGCGACGCGTCCCGCGCGGGCGTCCTCGATGTACACCGGCCCGGCGATGCAGTTGCCCATGTAGTCCGACCATCCGGCGAGGTCGCGTGCGCTGCGGGCCACCTTCACGCGGACCTTCGCGCCGGGCACCGCCGCACCGTCGGCGGCGGCGACCGGGGGCGGCACCGCGAACTCGCCGGTCAGCGCTTCGGCGATCGCCGTCCCTGTGCTCAGCCCCGCGGTGAACGCGGTCCAGCCGCGCGCGCCCTTCGGCGGGACGCCGCCGAGCGCGACGAGCTGCGCGGCGCCGGACACGGCGAGCGTCACCGAGTCGAGCCGCGGTGTGAGCGGTTCGGGGTCCGCGGGCGGCGGGTCGTGGTCGAACCAGGGGGCGCCGGTGCCGTCCACCGAGCGCGCCGCGTCGTGCCCGTGCAGCTGGGCGAGCGCGTCGATCAGGTCGACGTACCAGAGCAGGTCGCCGAGGAGCTCCTCGCGGTCGCGCAGCGGTTCGCGGTCGCCGAGGAGCGGGCCGGTCCACGGCGGGATGCCGTCCCATCGCTCGGGCGGCCGCACGTCGCTGTACCCGGCGGCGGCGCGCCAGTCGCGCAGGTCGCCCGCGCCCCACTCGCGCAGCACGTCGCCGCGGTGCGCGACCATCCGGTCCATCACCGTCTCGACGGTCTCGATGACGAGGAGGGCGAACTCCCTGGCGCGGGTCAGCCGCGGCTTCACGTAGCCGATCAGCCGGGCGTCGACCGGCTTCCCGGCGGACAGCCTGCCGTGGATCTCGCCCACGTGGACGGTGGGCCTCGCGGGCAGCCCGCCGTTGCGGCCGCGCCCGCCGGCCCACCCGGGGCACTGCTGGACGACGGCGCCGAGAAGCGCGGCCGAGCGCGCCAGGCCCTCCTCGTAGCCGTGGTCGGCGACCGCGACGGCCGTGCGCAGCAGGGCGGTGGCGGCGATCGCGTCGTGGAACGTCCGGGCGAGCTGGTCGCGCCAGTAGCCGTCGGGCGGCGTCCACCGCGCCGCGTCGGCGAGCGTGGGCTCGCGGCCGAGCGCGCCCCTCAGCCACCCGGCGACCAGCTCGTCCTCGCAGCGGGAGCGGCGTTCGCGCAGGTCGGAGAGGCGGTCGCGGCGGCCCTGCGTGGCCATGCGGCGGGCGCGGCGGCCGGACCGGTCGCGGCCGGCGAGGACCAGCGCCCACAGGTCGAGGAGCAGGTCGAGCCTGCGCGGGCGCGGCACCCCGTCGAACGCCTGCCGCAGGTATCCGGCGAGCACGGACGGCGCGCCGGGGACGGCGTTGTCGGGGCCGTCCAGGGCGAGGACGCGCTCCAGCTGCTCGGGTCCGAGGACGTCGCTCGCGGCGGACGCCAGATGCAGCGCGGCCCACCGGCCGTCGGCGGCCGCCTTCGCCGCCGCCGCGCCGACCCGCTTGGTGACCGCCGGACCGAACAGCGCGACGAGGAACCCGGCCCGGTCCCCGAGCCGTCCCGCGTTCTCCAGGCCGAGCGCCCGCAGCGCGGCGAGGACCGCGTCGCGCTGGTCGCCGCGCGCCCCGTCCAGCCGGGCGGACCGGAACCCGGCGCCGAGGTCGACGCCCGCGCCGGCGGCGGCCACCCCGCCCGCCTCGACCAGCGCGGACAGCTCCGCGAGCGCGTGCCGGACGTCCTCATCGGCGGCATCGGCGGGGCCCAGCGCGACGGCCGCGCCGGGCTGCGCGGACGAGCCGCCGGTAACGCGCTCCGGGCCGGACGGCCGGGCCGTCCACACGGCCAGGTCCGCCGCCACCACGCCGCCCGCGAGCCGAACCTTCACGCCGGTGATTCTGCTCGCCCCGCCCTTGTCCCGTCGACCCGGTTTCGGGTGGTTCGGGGCTCAGGGCCGGTACGGGACGGCGAAGAGGGCGGCGAGGAGCGCGGCGCAGCGGGACAGGTCGGCGGCGTGGATGTGCTCGTCGGCGGCGTGCGCGCCGCGCCCGCGCGGGCCGAGGCCGTCGAGGGTCGGCAGGCCGCGCGAGCCGGGCAGGTTCGCGTCGCCCGCGCCCGCCGCCGGACGGCCCCGGACGGTCTGGCCGAGCGCGGCGCCCACCTGCGCCAGGTGCGCCAGCAGCGGGTTCGCGGGGTCCTCCTGCCAGGTCGGCCGGGACGTCAGCACCTCGGCCTCGACCGTCGCGCCGTCCCGGACCGGGCGGGCGCCGCGGAGCGCGTCCAGCATCCGGCGCTCGGCTCCGGCGTCGGTAAAGCGGAGGCCGATCTCCGCCCAAGCGTCCCCGGCGATCACGTTGGCGCGGCGGCCGCCCTCGATCCGGCCGATGTTGCACAGGGTCGTGCCGTCGTCCGGGACGGCGGCGCGGACGGCGGCGAGCTGGTCGAGCAGCTCGTCGATCGCCGACACGCCACGGCCCGGCTCGAGCGCGGCGTGCGCCTCGCGGCCCCGGACGCGCAGCGCCACCCGGGTGCTGCCGCGCCGCGCGGACTTCAGCGCGCCGTCGGGATGCGGCGACTCCAGCCCGATGACCGCCGCAGCGCCCTCCATCTCGGCTTCGACCAGGTCGCGGCCGGTGGGGCTGCCGACCTCCTCGTCGGCGACGACGACCGCGCGGACGGGCGCGGGCACGGCGACCCCGGCGGCGTCGAGGGCCTGGAAGGCCGTCTCCAGCGCGACGAGGCCGCCCTTCATGTCGAAGACGCCGGGGCCGGCGATGGTCGTGCCGTCGTCGGTGTAGGGCATGCCGTCGAGGCGGCCGACCGGCCAGACGGTGTCGTAGTGGCCGACGACGAGGAGGTGCCCGGGGCCGTCCGGCCCCCAGGAGGTGACCAGGTGGTCGCCGCTCGGGGACGGCACCCGCCGCACCCGCCCGCCCGCGGCGGCCTGCCCGGCCTCGACCAGGCCGGCGCAGCGGGCCAGGGCCGCCGCGTCGCCGCTGGGCGACTCGGCGAGGGCGTATTCGCGCAGGCGCGCGCGGGCAGGCTCCAGCAGGGCGGCGGCGGCCTCGGTGATGCGGGCGGCGTCGCCGGGGTCGAGTACGGCGGGGTCGGGCGCGGTCATGTCCCTCCAGGTCCCGGGAGATCGTTGACGAACATACGAATCGTATAACCGTCACGATCTTGGCGATATTTGACGCTGACAAGGCATGATGCTACAACGATGACATAGATCTACAACATATCTAGGTCAGGACATGTGCTGACGGATAGCGATGCGATGCCTGTGAGATCCCCGGCCGTGCACGTGCGGCCCCTGTCCGGGCCCGCGGAGATGCGCGCCGCGGTCGCCCTCTACCGCGAGGTCTTCCGGCTCGGCGAGACCGACCCCGCGGTCAGCCCCCGCCTGCTCATCTCCCTCACGCACAACGGCGGCTCGGTCGTCGGCGCGTTCGACGGCGGCGACCTCGTCGGGTTCGCCTACGGCTTCGGCGGCGTCGACCCCGCCGGGCGCGTCTACCACTACTCGCAGATGGCCGCCGTCCGCGACGACCAGCAGGGCCGCGGCGTCGGCCGCGCCCTCAAGCTCGGGCAGCGCGAGCAGGTGCTCGCCACCGGCGTCACCGCGATGCGCTGGTCGTTCGACCCCGTCCGCACCCGCAACGCGCACTTCAACCTCGACGTCCTCGGCGCCGCCGCGCGCTGGTTCGAGCCGAACCTGCTCGGCGTCGAGGACGTCGGCCGGGACCGCGGCATGCGCACCGACCGGCTCATCGTCGAATGGGACCTGACCGCCCCCCTCCCGTCCGGCCGCGACCGGGCGCCGAAGCCGCCGCCCGTCGCCTGGGGCGAGACCGTCCGCGACGGCGACGCCGTCCTGTTCGGCCTGCCCAGCGACTGGGAGGCGCACGTCGCCGCCGACCGGGACGCCTCCGTCGCGCTCCGCGAACGCGTCGCCGGCACCATGGGCCGCCTCGTCGCCGACGGCTACGCCGCGGTGTCGTGCGAGGTCTCCGCCGCCCTCGACACCGCCGTCTACCGGTTCGTCCCCGACCCGCAGGAGAAGCACTGATGCCCGCCGTCGCCGCCGTCGAGGCGTTCCGGCTGAGCCTGCCGCTCGTCCACACCTTCCAGACCAGCTCGCACCGCAAGTCGCACCTGGAGCACATCGTCGTCCGGGTGACCGATGCGGGCGGCGCGTCCGGCTGGGGCGAGATCGCCTCGCCGAGCGATCCGTACTACTGCCCGGAGACCGTCGACACCTGCTGGATGATGCTGCGCCGCTACCTCGCGCCCGCGCTCGTCGGCACCGAATGGGACCACCCGTCCGAGGCGGGCCGCGCCTGGGCGCGGATCCGCGGCCACCACTTCGCCAAGGCCGGGCTCGACATCGCCTGCTGGGACCTGTGGACGCGGGCGTCCGGCACCCCGCTCGCCGCCGCGCTCGGCGGCACCCGGCAGCGCATCGCCGCCGGCGTCAGCCTCGGCATCGAGCCGACCGTCGGCGACCTGCTCGCGCAGGTGGAGCGGCACGTCGCGGACGGCTACCGGCGCATCAAGCTGAAGATCGCGCCCGGCTGGGACGTCGCGCCGACCCGGGCCGTCCGGGAGGCCCACCCGGACCTCGCCGTGCAGGTCGACGCCAACGGCGTCTACCCCGAGACGCTCGAAGCGCTCGCCACCATGCGCGAGCTGGACGACCTCGGCCTGCTGCTCATCGAGCAGCCGTTCGCGCCGGGCGCCCTCGCCGCGCACGCCCGCCTCGCCGCCACGATCGGCACGCCCGTCTGCCTGGACGAGTCGGTGGACGACCTCGACCAGCTCGACACGGCGATCGCGCTCGGCGCCGGGTCCATCCTGAACGTCAAGGTGTCGCGGATGGGCGGCCTCACGGCGGCCCGCACCGCGCACGACCGCGCCGTGGCGGCGGGCTGGAAGGTGTGGTGCGGCGGCATGCACGAGTTCGGCGTCGGCCGCGCCGCGAACGTCGCGATCGCGTCCCTGCCGGGCTTCGACCTGCCCAGCGACGTGTCCGGCTCCGACAAGTACTACGCGCACGACATCGTGGCGCCGCCCATCCGCGCGACCGCCGGCATGGTCCCCGTCCCGGCCGCCCCCGGCCTGGGTCACGACGTCGACGACTCCCTGATCCGCGCCCAGGCGACCGACACCTTCCACACCTGACCGGGTCAGAGGAGGGCGGTGTAGACGGCTCGGCCGGTTTCGGCGATCAGGGTGGCGGCCTCGGATTCGCTGTCGATGCCCTCCGTCATGGCCACGAGGACGATCGGCTCGCGGCCCTTCGCGAGGACGATCCCGGCGTCGTGGCAGACGGCCGCCAGCTCGCCCGTCTTGTGCGCCAGCGTCACGCCCGGCGGGAGGTGGCGGGGCAGGCGGTCGTTGAGCTGCTGGCGGGACAGCACGTCGAGCGCGAACGCGGTGGCCCGCTCGCCCAGCAGCTCGCCCCTGACCAGGCCGGTCAGCAGGGCCGCGACGTCCGCCGGGGTCGTGACGTTCTCCTCGCCGCGCTCGCGGGCCGCCGCGTCCATCATCACGCGGGCCAGCACGGTGCCGTGCAGCCCCTTGCGGGCGCACCAGGCGTTCACCGCGTCCCTCCCGACCAGGTCGATCAGCAGGTTCGTGGCGGTGTTGTCGCTCACGATGATCATCAGGGTGACCAGGTCGCGGACGCTGAACTCCGCCGCGTCCGCGAGATCCTTGATGACGCCGCTGCCCGGGACGCGGGCATCCGGCGGGGCCGGCAGCCGGTTGTCGAGGGACCGGCCGCCGGCCTCGGCCTCCGCCAGCACCGTCGCCATGATCGCGATCTTGATCACGGACGCGGACGTGAAGTGGCGCTCCGCGTTCACCTCCGCGCGCTCCCCGGAGCCGAGGTCGTGCGCGACGACGCCGAGCGTCCCGCCCAGGCGGGACGCCCGCCGCACCAGTTCGTCGAGTTCGTCGCGCATGCCGGACCTCCGGGAGCTAGAGCAGGATGGCGAACAGGACCAGGAATCCGGCCGTGTTCGCGACCATGATGGCCCAGCCGTTGAACAGCATCATCCGCAGATCGCTGGAGCGGGCGAGGCCCATCTGCCCCATCATGTCCGCGGTCGGGTACGGGCCGAGCTGGTCGATCTGCGCGGTGCCGAGCAGCGACACCGCCCACGCCGCGGGCGGCACGCCGAGCGACGTCACCAGCGGCCCGAACAGCTTGTTGATCAGGACGACCTGGGCGACCGCCGCGCCGGGCACCGCGTGCACGTACCCGAGCAGGACCACCAGCAGCAGGAACACGTACGGGCCGACGTCGGGCATGACGCCCTTGAGGTGATCGAAGATCGTGTCGAACGCGCCGGTCTTCTGCACCAGGGTCAGCAGCGGGTCCAGCAGCCAGAACAGCATGAACAGCCAGATCAGCCGGGCCGCGCCCGCGTAGACGGCCTCCGCCGTGCCCTTCGCGCCGAGGCCGCCGGCCAGGCCGGTCGCGGCGGCGGTGACCACCATGACGACCAGCGCGTACGAGTATCCGGCCTTGACCCACACGCCGTACACGGCGAGCGCGACGAGCACGCCGATGAAGGCGAGCGCCGCCCACTGCCCGCGCTTGTTCGGCGTGGCGTCCGCGTCGTCGTCGTCCTTCGCGGCGTCCTCGGGCGCGTACTCCTGGTCGGTGTGCTTCTGGATCCAGCGGGCCATGAAGAACCCGGTCACGATGGTGATCGCGCCGACCGGCAGGCCCGCGTGCAGCAGGTAGTCGCCGTACGACAGCCGCGCCGCGGCGGTGATCGTCACGACCGGCGGGGTGAACGGGCCGAGCATCAGCCCGGCCGCGCCCGCCGCGTGGAACATCGCCGCGACGGCCGGGGGCCGCCAGCCCATCCGCGCCGCGATCGGGATGACGATCGGCGCGATGATCGCGTTGCCGCCCGCGAGGGTGCCGAGCGCGCCCACGATGACCAGCGACGACACCATGACGCCGAGCTGGACGCGGGTGGGGGTGCTGAGCCCGATGCGGCCCATCACCGTCCGGACGAGGGTCTGCGCGGCGCCGGTCTCCTGCGCGACGTGGCCGAGGCCGGCGCCGAGCAGGATGATCAGGCCGATCACCGCGACCAGCGAGCCCATGGAGGTGGCGAGCTGCTCGCCGAGGGGGACGGGCGCGGTCCTGGTCATGATCGCGGCGACGATGACGGCGCCGATGGTGGCCAGTACGACGTCCACGCCGAGCAGGGCCAGCACCGCGTACATGATGATGGGGACGAGGCCCCAGATGCCGGCCTTGCCGCCTGCGACGGCCAGCACGATGCCCGCGACGACGCAGACCGCGAAGCAGGCCACCGAGGTGAGCTGCCTGCGGTCCAGCCGTCCGGGGGGCGAGATGGCGCTGCTCAAAAGCGCTCCTGTTCAACGGGGATCCGGGGGGATCCGGTAAACGACGTGCTCAGCCGGCACGGCGCAGCACGCGTCCGGGACGCGCGCCGGTGGCCGTGCCGTCGCGCAGCACGGAAACGCCGCGCACGAGCACGTGCCGCACACCCGTGGCGAGCCGCCACGGGTCTGCGAAGTCGGAGGTGTCGGTGACCGCGTCGGCGTCGAACACCGCGATGTCGGCGACGCGGCCCGCGCGGATCTCGCCGCGGTCGGCGAGCCCGAGCCGGGCGGCCGGGAGGGAGGTCATCTTCCGGACGGCCTCGGGCAGCGTGAGCAGCCCGTCCTCCCGCACGTAGCGGCCGAGGACGCGGGCGAACGTGCCGAAGCTGCGCGGGTGCGGGCGGCCCTCGCCGGACGGGGCGAGGGTCCAGCCGTCGCTGGCCACGCTGACGAGCGGGTGCGCGAGGACGGCCGACACGTCGTCGGCGGACATGGCGTGGTTGACGATCGAGACGGTCGCGTTGTGCGCGGCCAGCAGCTCGAGCGCCGCCTCCGCCGGGTCCATGCCGGTCTCGGCGCCGATGTCGGCGAGGCTGCGGCCGGTGAACCGGGAGTAGGGGCCGTCCGGCAGCTCGGCGACGACGACGCCGGCGGGGTCGATGTCGCGGCCGAAGCGGGCGCGCAGCTCGGTCGCGATGCGCGTCCGGGTGGAGCGTTCCATCAAGCGTTCGAGCAGCCGCGCGGCGCCGCCGTCCATCGCCCAGCCCGGCAGCCGGGACGTCAGCGTCGTGGACGACGCGGTGTAGGGGTACACGTCGGCGGTGACGTCGACGCCCTCGGCGCGGGCCGCCTCGATCTTCGCGAGCGCCTCGCGGACCGTCCCGTGGTTGGCCGGGCCCATCGCCTTCAGGTGCGAGATCTCCAGCCGCGCCCCCGACCGGCGCGCCGCGTCCAGCGCCTCGTCGACGGCCGCGAGCAGCTCGTTGCTCTCGTTGCGCATGTGCGTGGAGTAGAGGAGCCCGTGCCGCGCGGCCTCGGCGGCGAGCGCGGCGACCTCGCCGGGCGGCGCGTACGACCCGGGCGCGTAGATCAGCCCGGTGGAGAAGCCGAACGCGCCCTGCTCGGCGGCGGCCGCCAGCAGCGACCGCATCGCCGCGAGCTCGTCGTCGGTGGCGGGCCGCTCGTCCGGGCCCATCACGAGGGTGCGCAGCGCCTGGTGCCCGACCTGCGTCGCCAGGTTGATCGCGGGCCGGTCCGCGTCGACGGCGCGGGCGTAGCCGTCGAGGTCGGTCCACTGGAAGTCGACGCCGGACGCCAGGAACCCGGCGGCGCCGCGCAGCTCCTCCGCCGCGGCGACCGGGAACGGCGAGAACCCGCAGTTGCCGCCGAGCAGCGTCGTCACGCCCTGGTGGACGGCCGTGTCGGCGGACGGGTGCTCCTGGACGGTGAAGTCCGCGTGCGAGTGCAGGTCGATGAAGCCGGGCGCGACCACCAGGCCGGTGGCGTCCAGCTCCGGGCCCTCGTGCGTCTTGCCGGGCGGGACGACGTCCTGGATCCGGCCCTCGCGCACCACCACGTCGGCGCGCCGCGCCGGCGCGCCGGTGCCGTCCAGCACCTGGCCGCCGGTGATGACGACGTCGTCGGTCTCGTACGCCGGGTGTCTCATCGGTGCGCGCCCCTCATTCGTCGGAGTAGATCGCCAGCGCGTGGGCGAGCCCCTCGCGCCGGGCCAGCCGCCGCCGCGCGCCCTTCGCGCTGGCCGCGGTGAGCGTGGCCAGCGCGTGCACGACGGCGGAGATCGCGGTCGGGGAGTCGGCGAACGACGCGCTGCCGGTGCCGACCACCACGGTGGTGTGCGCCGCGGCGGCGAGGGGGCTGCCGGCGTCGTCGGTGATGGCCACGACGTGCCCGCCGGCGGCGGCGAACTCGCGCGCCACGACGATGGTGGGGCGGGCGTACCGGCGGAACGAGAACGCGATGAGCACGTCGGTCGGCCGCACGTCGCTGAGCACGTCGATGGCCCGGACGGCGGCCTCGTCGATCAGGGTGACGCCGGCGAGGCTGGCCGACAGCTCCAGATGCAGGAGGGTGGCGTGCGCGCGGCTCTTGGCGCTGCCGAGGACGAACCGGCGCCGGGCCGCGACGACCCGTCCGGCGGCCTGCTCCAGCGTCCCGTCGGCCTGGAGCGCGGCCATGGTGCGCTCCAGGTTGGCGCGGTCGGCCTCGATGACGGCGTTCAGCAGCACCGACGCCGAGGACTGCCGCCGCAGGCGGGCGCCGTAGCGGGCGTCCGGGCTGGTCAGCCGGCGGTTCTCGGCGGCCGCCTCGGCCTGGCGGTCCGCTGCCGGAGGCCGGGGGGACTCCTCGCTCACAGGCCTCTCCCGTCCGTGGATACGTAACCTATGTTGCCGCGCCCTGTTTCTAGCAGTATGGCGCAGCGCACGTCAATGATGCTGCTCATCCAAATCTATGCAGGTCATCCCGGGGAGGCAAAACCGCCGTCCCCTGCTGGCGATATGGAACGTATCTGGACGATTCGGGGACATCGCGGCGGCCGGGACGGCTAGCAGCGCTAGAACTTGGCGCGACGCGACCTTCGGCGTCCTCGGCCGCGCGCGAACCTTGGGGTTTCCTGGAGAAGTTGACGAAATTGGTGACGTTTCTTCCTACTAGGTCTAGCCTGTCGGGATGATCCCGCCATTAGGTGTTTCCACCCCAACGGCGCGCCTCGGATGGCTGGACGTGCTGCGGGGGTGGGCGGCACTGGTGGTGGCCCTGCACCACGCGAGCTACGTGTACCTGCCCGACGTGCGGATCGCGCTGCAGGGCTGGTTCGACCCCGGCACCTACGGGGTCCTCGTGTTCTTCCTGGTCAGCGGCTACATCGTGCCCGCGTCGCTGGAGCGGCGGGAGAGCGTGCGCGGGTTCTGGATCGGCCGGTTCTTCCGCATCTACCCGCTGCTCGCCGTGTCGTGCCTGCTCGCGATCCTGCCGTTCCTGCTGGGCGTCCGGGGCCTGCGCGCGGGCCTGGAGCAGTACCACCCGGTGACGGCGGTCCTCGCGCACGTCACGATGATGCAGGACCTGCTCGCCGTCCCGAACGCGATGAACGTGCTGTGGACGCTGTCCTACGAGATGGCCTTCTACCTGCTGGTCGTGGCGCTGTTCGTGGTCGGCGTGCACCGCCGGTCGGCGCCGGTCTCCGTCGGGCTGACGGCGGCGGCGCTGGTGGTGGGCGGGCTGGTGCCGACCTGGCTGCTGTCGGGGCTGCTGTCCCGGACGGCCGGCGTCGGCGTCGTCGTCGCGGCGTGCTTCACCGCGCTGGTGGCGGCGATCGCGGCGGCGGTGTCGGGACGCGCGGGGGCGCGGATCGCGGGCGGGCTCCTCGGCGGGCTGCTCGCGGCCGTCCTGGTGCTGCTGAACGGCCGGGTCGGCGCCTGGCAGGGCCTGGCGATGATGGCGCTGATGTTCGCGGGGACCGCCGTGTACCGCGCCGAGCACGGGCAGATACCGGCCTGGTCCGGCATCGCCGCCGCGGTCCTGGTGCCGGCCGGCTCGCTCGTCGCGGGCGTCTGGAACATGCACGGCTACTGGCACGCCCAGCTCGTCTGGGCCGGGACGGTCCTCGCCGCGGCGGCGACGTTCGCGGCGGGCTGGCTGCTGCGGCACCGCCGGTTCCCGCGCTGGGCGACGGGCCTCGGCACCGCGAGCTTCTCGATCTACCTGCTGCATCCGCTGCTGCTGATGGTCGCCGCCCAGTTCCTCGGCACGTCCGGGCCCGTGAACGTGCCGGGCCTGCTCGTCTTCGTCGTCGTGCTGCTGGCCGCCGGCTGGGCGTCGCAGCGCTGGATCGAGGCGCCCGCGCAGCGGCTCGGCCGCCGCCTCGCGCGCCGCGCCCCGTCCACGGCCGCCGAGCCCCCGGTCCTGGCGACCTCCTCCTGAGACCGCGATCGGCCGGACGCGCGGCCGCGGTCCGCGAGGCTGCTCGCTCGTGGTGACCGCCTCCCGTCCACGGGGACCGCATCCCTTCGCCCGGGGGCCGGGTCGCCCGTCCGATGGGGGCGGCGGTACAAGTGATCGGTGCGCGGTGGAGAGAGTGCGAGACGTCCGCAGCCGTGGGGCACGATGGTCATGGCCACGGGCATCGTCGCGGTGGGGCTGGATCTCGCCGGGTTCACGTGGGCGACGCGCGTGCTGCTCGCGGTCACGGCGGCGCTGTGGGCCGTGATGGCGGTGACGTTCTTCCTGCGGCTGCGCGGTGACGAGGAGGGGCGGCGCGCGGCGGAGCGCGAGCCGGTCTCCCTGACCACCGTCGCGGGCAGCGGGGTGCTCGGCGTCGGCCTCCTGCTGTTCCGGTACGAGGTGGCGGCGGAGGCGCTGCTCGCGCTGATGGCGGTCGCGTGGCTGCTGCTGTTGCCGCGGGTGGTGCGGCACCTGCGGCGACGTCTGCCGGGCGCCGCGTACCTGGTCACGGTGTCGACGCAGTCGCTGGTGGTGCTGGCGTCGACGCTCGCGAAGCAGCCGCCGGCGCGCTGGCTGGTGTGGCCGGCGGGCGTGCTGCTCGCCCTCGGCCTCGTCCTCTACCTGTTCGTGCTCAGCCGGTTCGACTTCGGCCAGGTGCGGGACGGGGCGGGTGACCATTGGGTGCTCGCGGGCGCGCTGTCCATCTCGGCGCTGGCCTGCGCGAAGCTCGCCGCGGCGGCCGGCACGCCCGCGCCGCCGCCGCTGGAAGCGCTGATGCTCGTGATCCTCGCCGCGGCGCTCGCCTGGTACGTCCTGCTGGCCTGCGCGGAGGCCGCCCGGCCCCGGACGGGCTACGACGGGCGCCGCTGGTCGACGGTGTTCCCCCTCGGCATGACGGCGGCGGCCGCGATGACGGCCGGGACGGTGTCCGGCCTGCACTGGCTGGACGTCCTCGGCCGCGTGCTGCTGTGGCCGGCGCTCGCCGTCTGGGCGGTCGTCGCGGTCGGGGCCGTCCGCCATGCCGCGGCCTCCCGCACCTCCGCCTGAGTCAGCGCTGCCTGAGTCAGCGCCGCCTGAGTCAGCGCCGCCTGAGTCAGCGCCGGGTGCGGGGCAGGAACGCGACCAGCGCGGTGCCCGCCGCCGTGATGACCGCGGCGATCAGGAACGCGGTGGCGTAGCCGTCCGCGAGGTCGGCGCCCGACCGGGCCGCCGCGGTCGCGAGGATCGTCAGGCCGATCGCGCCGCCGATCGTCCGCGAGGTGTTGACGACGCCCGCGACGGCGCCCGCCTCCGCCCGGTCCGCCCCGGCCGTCGACGCCTCCACCAGCGGCGTCATCAGCAGGCCGAACCCGGTCGCCATCACGATGCCGGGGCCGAGGATCGACCCGGCGAACGTCCCGCCCGCGTCGAGGACGGCGCTCTGCCACGCGAACCCGGCGGCGGCCATCAGCCCGCCCCCGGCGGCGAGGAGCCGGGCGTCCATCCGGGCCATCAGCGTCGGCGCGAGCTTCGAGCCGAGGATGATGCCCGCGGTGTGCGGCAGGAACGACACCCCGGTCCGGACGGCGCTGTAGTGCAGGACGTTCTGCATGTACAGCGACAGGAAGTACCAGAGCGCGAACCCCGCCATCGTGCTGACGAGGGTGGCGAGGTTGCCGACCGCGACGCTGCGCAGCCGGAACAGCCGCAGCTGGACGAGCGGCTGCGCCGTCCGCGCCTCGACGGCGACGAACAGCGCCAGCAGGACGAGCCCGGCGAGCAGCGGGACGAGCGAGTCCGCCGACGTCCAGCCGTGGTGCTCGGTCTGCCCGATGCCGAAGGCGAGCAGGCCGACGCCGCCGGTGACGAGCACCGCGCCGGGCACGTCGAGGCGCTGCCGGGCGGCGGCCGCGGCCTCCGCGCGCAGCCACCGCGCCGCGACCACCGCGACGGCGGCGCCGATCGGCACGTTGATCAGCAGCACCCAGCGCCAGCTGAGGTAGTCGGTGAGCAGCCCGCCGACGAGCCCGCCGGTGGCGCCGCCGGCGGTGCCGACGGCCGTCCACATCGCGATCGCCTTCGTCCGCGCCGGCCCCTCCGGGAACGTCCCGGTGATCAGCGACAGCGTGACGGGCGCGAGGATCGCGGCGCCGAGGCCCTGGACGGCGCGGGCGCCGATGAGCATCCCGGCGTCCTGCGCGAGCCCGCCCGCGAGGCTGGCCGCGGTGAACAGCCCGAGGCCGGTGATGAACACCCGCTTGCGGCCGAACAGGTCGGCGGCGCGCCCGCCCAGCAGCAGGAAACCGGCGAACGCCAGCGAGTAGGCGTTGACGACCCATTGCAGGCTCGTGGCGCCGAGCCCGAGCCCGGCGCGCATGCCGGGCAGGGCGACGTTGACGACGGAGATGTCGAGGACGACGAGGAACTGGCCGATGGACGCGGCGAGCAGCGCGGCCCACGGCGGGGTCCCGCCCGCCCGCCGGTCCGCCGCCTGGACGGCGCCGCCTTCGTGGATCGTGGTCATGGATCTCATGCTGGCGGCGGGCCGTCCGGCGCGCGTCGGCCGCCGGACCCAATCCGCCGGGTCCGATCGTCCTAGGACCCGGCGGATCGGGTCGGTGCGCGAGCCGGTGGCGGACGCCCACGGCGGCGACGACGGCGCCCGCCGCGCACAGCGTCCGCGCTGCTCGGCGGCCTGCGATTCGGGTTCGGCGCGCCGGCCGCGCCGCTCGTCGGGCTGTTCGGCGAGTCGAGCTCGGCGCCCATGGCGGTGATCATGCTCGTGGCGCTCGTGCTCGCCCTGGCCGTCCTCGTCCGCCCCCGGCGGGGCCACGGCGAGATCGGCGCTCCCCGACGAGCCGCACGCGGCGGTGCCAGACGAGCAGCGCGACCGCGGCGAGGCCGATGGCGTAGCCGAGGGCGTGCAGGACGAGCGGCAGCGGAGCCGGGGAAGGCCGCGTCACGTCGGTGAACCGCAGCAGCGCGTAGAACGGCAGGTAGTCGCCCAGAGAGCCCGGTGCGGTCGGGGCGATGCCCGCGAACCCGATCAGCAGCAGCGTGGCCTCCAGCTCGTGCGGGACGAGCACCGCGATCGCCCAGCCGAGCATCACCGACACCAGGCCGCCGAGGACGAGCCCGAGGAACAGGTCGCGGAGCCGGTCCGGGCGCGAGCAGGCGACGATGAGGACGCCGAACGCGGCGGCGACCGCCAGCGCCACGCCGAGCAGCACGGCGAGCCGGCCGATCGCGAGGTCGACGGGCCGGTACCCGGCCTGGACGAGGCGCGGGTCGGCCCGCCGGGCGCCCAGCACGGCGAACAGCGCCGCGGCGCCGCTCGTCCAGCCCATGGCGAGCGCCCCCGCGCCGATCGCCCAGGGCCGGCCGGACGCCAGCTCCGCGAGGTACCACGTGGCGGGCAGCGCGAACAGCAGCGCCAGCGCGGGCCAGCGGCCCGCGAGGTCGCGCGCCTGCATCTCCGCCGGGAGCAGCCACCGGTTCACGCCGCCACCTCGATCACCCGGTCGGCCCGCCACAGCTCGGCGAGCATGTGCGTCACGACGACGACGGCCTTCCCGTCGTCGCGCCAGGTCCCCGCCAGCTCCCAGAACCCCGCGTAGGAGCCGTGGTCGAGACCCTGGTACGGCTCGTCCAGCAGCAGGACCTCCGGATCGCCGAGCAGGCTCAGCACGAGGTTGAGCTTCTGCCGGCCCCCGCCGGACAGCCGCCTCGCCGGGACGCGGGACCGCCCGGCGAACCCGAGGGACTCCAGCAGCCGCGTCCCGGTGCTCAGCGACCGCTCCCGATCCCAGCCGGCCGCGCCGCCGAACAGGACGAGGTGGTCGCGGGCGCTCAGCCGCTCCAGCAGCACCGGCTCCTGCGGGCAGTACCCGACCCGCCCGGACCGGACGACGCGTCCGGTGTCCGGGCGCAGCAGCCCGGCGCAGACGCGGAGCAGCGTGGTCTTGCCGGCGCCGTTCTCGCCGACGACCGCGACGATCTCGCCGGCCCGGGCGGACAGGTCCGCCCCGTCCAGCACGACCCGGCGGCCGAAGCGCTTGCCGATGCCGGACGCCGCGAGCACCGGGCCCGAGTCCGCGCGCGGCGGGCCGGACGCCGCGGGCGCCGGGCCGGAGGTCATGCCGCCGCCCTCGCCCCGCGCGCCGACCACAGCGCGCCGACGCCGCTGAGGCCGAGCGCCATCCCGGCCCCGACCGTGACGTACACCCAGGCGGGCGCGCCGATGAAGTACGCCGGCACGTCGAGGACGGCCGCCGAGGCGAGCCGGGTGCCGATCGCGAGGGGCACGCCGCCGCGCCGCCCGCGCAGGGCGAGCAGGACGCCGGCGATCGTGCCGAGTCCGAGCACCGCGCTCAGGATGCCGACGAACGCGGGCGGCGCGTCCGACTCGCCGAGCGCGATGACGCCGTCGACGTTGAACGCCGCGGACAGGGCGCACAGCGTGAGCCCGGTGGTGGTGCGGTTCATGACGGTTCCCTTCGTGCCGGATCGGGACGCGGAGCAGGGGCCGGAGCCGCTGCCGGGGCCGGGGCCGGGGCCGGGGCCGGGGCCGGGGAGCGTCCCACGGTGGCCATCCGCTTCTCCGCGTTCTCCATGGAGACGACGCTAGGAATCGGGCACGCTACGGACATCTGTGGAACCACTCATCGGGGTACTCAATGACGACGTTCGTCGGGCGCGAGCGCGAGATGGCCTTCCTGTCCGGGCGGCTCACCGAGGCGCTGGCCGGTGACGGCGGCGCGGTGCTCGTCGAAGGCGACGCGGGCGCGGGCAAGACCGCCCTGGCGCACGCGCTGGTGCGCCGCGCCCGCGCGGACGGCGTCCGCACCGCCTGGGGCGCGTGCCTCGAAGGCGAGGGCGCCGCGCCCTACCGGCCCTGGACGCAGGTCTTCCGCGCCCTCGGCCTCCCTTCCCCCGACCTGGCGGGCGGCAGTAGGACCCGGCTGTTCGACGAGGTCGCCGGGCAGGTCCGCGACGCCGCCGGGCCGGGGCTGCTGCTGGTCCTGGACGACCTGCACTGGGCCGACCCGTCCTCGCTGTCGCTGCTGCAGGTCGTGGCCGCCGAGGCGCCGGACGTGCGGCTGCTGCTCGTCGGCCTGTACCGGGGTCCGGAGGCTCCGGCGGCGCTGCGGCCCGTCCTGCGCGGGCGCGCCTGCTCCCCCATGGTCCTCGGCGGCCTGACGCCGGGCGAGACCGGGCGGCTGGCGGCGGACGAGCTCGGCCACGAGCTCGCCGACCGCGACCTCGCGGGCCTGCGCGAACGCTCCGGCGGCAACCCGCTGTTCGTGCTGGAGCTGCTGCGGCTGCGCAAGGCGACCGGCGACACCGCGGGGCTGCCAAGCGGTGTCCGCGACGTGATCGAGCAGCGCGCCGGGCGGCTCGGCCCGGCCGCCGCGGCGGCGGTGCGGCGCGCCGCCGTCCTCGGCCGCGAGTTCACCCTGCCGGTGTTCACCGCGGTCACCGGCGAGCCGCCCGAGGCGCTCGACGAGGCGGTCGCGGCGGGCCTCGTCCGCGTGGACGCCGCCGGGACGGCCCGGTTCTCGCACGCCCTCGTCCAGGAGGCGCTCTACTCCGGGCTCGGCACGGTGGAGCGGGAGCGGCTGCACGCCCTGGCCGCCGAGGCCGTCCGGGCGGACGGCACCGCCGAGGCGCTCGCCTACCACCTGCGCGAGGCCGGCGACGCCGACCGGGCTTTGGAGGCGACCCTCGAAGCCGCCCGGCAGGCCGTCTCGCGGCTCGCGCACGAGCACGCCGCCGCGCAGTACCGCGCGGCGCTCGCCCTGCCCGGAGCCGCCGCCGTCCGCGCCGAGCTGCTGGTGGAGCTGGCGCGCTGCGAGTTCCGCAG
Organism: Actinomadura sp. NPDC048394; assembly: GCF_040651755.1. Taxonomy (NCBI): domain Bacteria; kingdom Bacillati; phylum Actinomycetota; class Actinomycetes; order Streptosporangiales; family Thermomonosporaceae; genus Actinomadura; species Actinomadura sp. NPDC048394. The sequence goes on from NZ_JBEZJL010000015.1 coordinate 151,073, forward strand.
CGGCGAGGTGGAGGAGGGCTGGCGGCACTGCCGCGAGGCCGCCGACCTCGGCCGCGCGACCGGCGACGCGCGGGTCGTCGCCGACGCCGCGACGGTGCCGCGCGACCTCGCGTTCTCCCCGCTGACCGCGCAGGTCCACGCGCTGTGCCGGGACGCGCTGGCGCTGCTCGGCGGCGCCGACCCGGTCCGGGAGACGCGGCTGCTCGCCCAGCTCGCGGTCACCGCGGACCCGTGGGCGAGCACCGCCGCAGGCTCCGGTCCCGCGCTCGGCGAGCGGGCGCTGGCGGCGGCGGAGGGCACCGGCGACCCCGACGTGCTGCTGCTGGCCCTGCAGGCCCGCCAGACCGAGCTGGCCAACGGGCGCCACGTCCAGGACCGGCTGGCGCTGGGCGAGCGCGCCGCGCTCCTCGGCCGGACGCTGCCGGAGGCCGCGCTCTGGGGGCACACCTGGCGGATGGACGGGTTCGCCGAGCTGGGACGCCGCGTCGACTTCGACGCGGAGCTCGCCGCGTTCACCGGGCACGTCGAACGGTCCGGCGAGCCGCTGTGGCGGTGGCGGCTGCTCCTGCTCCGGGCGGCCGTCGCGCACGTCGAGGGCCGCTTCGCCGACGGGCGCGCCCTCGCGGCGGAGGCCCTCGCGCTCGGCCGGCGCTGCCGGCACGGCGGCGCCGAGCACCTCGACCTGGTCTTCGCCGCGCACGCCGCGATGCTCACCGGCGAGGGCCTCGCCGAGGTGGAGCCGCTGGTCCGCCGGCTCAGCAAGCACGGCCCGTTCTTCGCCCGGTCCTGGCTCGCGGTCGTGCTGGCCCATCTCGGGCGGCGGGACGAGGCCGCCATGATCTGGCGGAGCGTCGCCCCGCACCTCGACCGGGTGCCCGCGCCCGCCGCCGAATGGCTGATCATCTCGGCGGGGCACGCGGAGCTGCTGAGCCTGCTCGGCGAGACGGCCGGGGCGCCCGCCGTCTACGCGACGCTGCTGCCGTTCGCGGGCCGCCAGTCGGTCGGCCCCGCGCACACGCCGTGGGGCGGGCCCGTCAGCCTGCACCTCGGACGGCTCGCCCTGCTCATGGAGGACGCCGAGGCCGCCGGCGCCCACCTCACCGCCGCCCTGGCGGAGAGCGGGGCGCTCGGCTCGCCGCCGTACCAGGCCATGACCCACCTGGAGCTGGCCCGCCTGTGCGCGCTGCGCCGGGGGCCCGGCGACGTCCGGGCCGCGGCGACGCACCGCGAGACGGCCCGCGACCTGGCCGAACGCCTCGGCATGGCGCCGCTCGCGGAGAAGGCCCGCGCGCTCGCCTCCGCCGGTGGGCCGGGGCCGCTGTCGTCGCGGGAACTGCAGGTCGCCGCGCTGATCGCCGAAGGGCTCAGCAACCGCCAGATCGCCGGCCGCCTGCACCTGTCCGAGCGGACCGTGGAGAACCACATCTCGCACATCCTCGACAAGCTCGGTGTCGGCAACCGCACCCTCATCGCGTCCTGGCACCGGCGGACCGGGGCGTGACCGGTCAGGCGCGACCGGCCAGGCGTGAGCGGTCAGTACGGCACGCCGATCTTCCGCCAGCGCCGGCCGCCCGTGCCCGGCTCGGGCGGCGGGCCCGCACGCCGATCCCGGTAGACGACGTAGGGCCGCCACAGGTACCACAGCGGGTAGCTCCAGGCGTGGACGAGCCGGCTGAACGGCCACACCGCGAAGATCATCCAGGCGGCGGTGGCGTGCACCTGGTACATCACCGGCGCGTCGCCGATCGCCCGGTGGTCCGGGTCGCCGGCGAACAGGCTGCGGAACCACACCGACACGGTCGTCCGGTAGTCGTAGCCGCTCCCGAACTCCTGCACGCCGAGCGTCAGGTAGATGCCGAGCAGGCTGATGACGCCGAGCAGGACCAGCGCGAGGTAGTCGACGCCGCTGGTGGTGGCGCGGACGCGCGGCACCCCCATCCGGCGGAAGATCAGGATGCCCGCGCCGATCAGCACCCCGATCGCCGCGACGGACCCGGCGATGCCGGAGAACAGGGTGTACGCCCGCTCCGGGACGCCGAGCCACTCGGTGAACGACCGCGGGATCAGGATGCCGATGACGTGCCCGGCGATCGCCGCGAACGCCGAGTAGTGGAACAGCGGCGCGCCCCACTTCAGCAGCCGCCGCTCCTGCAGCTGCGTCGACCGGCTCGTCCAGCCGAACTGGTCGTAGCGCCAGCGCCAGATGTGCCCGACGACGAACACGACCATCGCCGCGTAGGGCAGGATCACCCACCACCACAACTCGAAGCTGCTCACCGCCGTGCCCCCGTTCCGCTGCCGTCGAGGTACCCGGGCGGAGCGAACGGCTCCAGCCCCACCTCCTCCTCTGGTGGTCCCTGCTCCCATGCGCGGCCGACCAGCGCCAGGTCCCGGCGGCCCAGCTTCGGCAGCCGCGCGCACACGGCCGCCACCACGTCCGCGTAGGGGGTCCCCGCGTCGGCGAGCGCGCGGCGCAGCAGTTCCAGGTCGGCGCGGTGCCCGCGCAGCAGCTTCTCCCCGCGCGGGGTGAGCGCCGCGAAGTCCAGGACGAGCGGCAGGTAGTCGGGCAGCTCGTCCTCCGACGGCTCGAACCCGGCCGCGCGGTACGCGGCCTTGAAGGTGAGCATCGCCATCCCGCGCTTGCGGGTGTCGCCGTACCGGTAGTACGTGAGGTACAGCGCGCAGCGGCGGCGCAGGTCGAACGTCTCGACGTAGTGCTGCGCGACCTCGGTCGGCGGGGTGGCGCGCAGCCAGCGCAGGAAGCGGGCGAAGCCGTCCCGGGTCGCGCGCGGCGCGGTCGCCGCCGCGGCGGCGTCGAGGTGGCCGAGCCCGTCGAACAGCGCCTGGGTCGGGTACTGGAGCAGCACCGAGGCGAGCTTGTACGGGCCGACCTTGCCGTCGGCCCCGCGGTCGACCGGGGCGCGGCTCACGGCTCGCCCGCCTCGGGGAAGAGGTGCGGGGCGTCGCCGCGCCCGTTCCAGCCGAGCAGGTTGAAGTGTGTGCGGCCGTCGCCGGCGCGGAACGTGCTCCCGCCGCCGGAGGCGTTCGCGGACCTGCCCGGATGGAAGCTCTCGAAGCTCGGCGGGCCGTCCCCGCCCATGCCGGGGCCTCCCTCGCCGTCCAGGCTGCAGAACAGCTGCTCGTGCTGGGCCATCAGCCGGCCCGCGTCCTCCGCGTGCGCCTTCGGGACGACGTAGCGGTCCTCGTACTTGCCGATGGCGAGCAGCCGGTACAGGTCGTCGAGGTCGTCGGGGGTCGCGCCGACCGACGCGGGCAGGTCCTCGTCGAGGTCGAGGCCGAGCTGCCCCGCCCGCATGACGGCGCGGACCGCGGCCAGCTTCCGCAGCACGTCCCGGACCGTCTCCGCCTTCCCGGCGGTGAACAGGTTCGCCAGGTACTCGATGGGGATCCGCAGGTCGTCGATGGTGGCGAACACCCGGTCGGGGTCGCCGTGGTCGTAGCCGGCCGCGTGCGCGACGTCCGCGACCGGGGACAGCGGCGGGATGTACCAGACCATCGGCAGCGTCCGGTACTCCGGATGCAGCGGCAGCGCCACCCGGTGCCGGACGGCGAGCGCGTACACCGGCGACCGCCGCGCCGCGTCCACCCAGTCCGCCGGGATGCCCGCCCTCGCGGCCTCCGCCTGCACCTCCGGGTCGGACGGGTCGAGGAACACCGACAGCTGCGCCTCGTAAAGATCCTGCTCATCGGGGGTCGCGGCGGCCTCGGTCACCTTGTCGGCGTCGTACAGGAACAGGCCGAGGTAGCGGAGCCGACCCACGCACGTCTCCGAGCAGATCGTCGGCTGCCCCTCCTCGATGCGCGGGAAGCACAGCGTGCACTTCTCCGCCTTGCCGGTGCGGTGGTTGAAGTACACCTTCTTGTACGGGCAGCCCGACACGCAGAACCGCCAGCCCCGGCAGCGGTCCTGGTCGACCAGCACGATCCCGTCCTCGGACCGCTTGTACATCGCGCCGGACGGGCACGACGCGACGCACGACGGGTTCAGGCAGTGCTCGCAGATCCGCGGCAGGTAGAACATGAACACCTGCTCGAACTCCATCTTGACCCGGTCCTCGATGCCTTTGAGGTTCGGGTCGGACGGCGCGGTCTCGGGCGCGCCCGCCAGGTCGTCGTCCCAGTTGCTGCCCCAGCTCAGGGTCATGTCCCGGCCGGTCAGCGCCGAGATCGAGTGGACGCTCGGGTTCCGCGTGCCGAGCGGCGCGTTCACCACCGTCTGGTAGTCGTAGGTCCACGGGTCGCCGTAGTCGTCGATCGACGGCAGGTTCGGGTTGTAGAAGATCGACAGCAGCTTCAGCAGGCGCCCGCCCGCCTTCAGCTGGAGGCGTCCCCTGCGGTCGAGCTTCCAGCCGCCGTTCCACCGGTCCTGGTCCTCGTACCGCCTCGGGTAGCCGACGCCCGGCTTCGTCTCGACGTTGTTGAAGTACACGTACTCGGTGCCCGGACGGTTCGTCCACGTCTGCTTGCACGTCACCGAGCAGGTGTGGCAGCCGATGCACTTGTCGAGGTTCATCACCATCGCGACCTGCGCCATCGGCCTCATCGGAACCGCACCTCCTGGGCGCGCCTGCGGATCACCGCGATCTCGTCGCGCTGGTTGCCGGTCGGGCCGTGGTAGTTGAACGCGAAGCTGAGCTGCGCGTAGCCGCCGACCATGTGGGTCGGCTTGATCACCAGGCGGGTCAGCGAGTTGTCGGAGCCGCCGTGCCAGCCGGAGATCTCCGACCGCGGCGTCATGAGATGCCGGTCCTTCGCGTGATACATGAAGACGGTCCCGCGCGGCATCCGGTGGGTGACGACGGCGCGGCAGGCCACCACCCCGTTGCGGTTGTACGCCTCGATCCAGTCGTTGTCCTTCACGTCGATCCGGGCGGCGTCCTGCGGGCTCATCCAGATCGTCGGGCCGCCGCGGAACAGCCGCAGCATGTGCAGGTTGTCCGCGTACTCCGAATGGATCGACCACTTCGAATGCGGCGTGAGGTACCGGACGGTGACCTCGGGACGCCCCTCCTCGCGCGCCCCCAGCTCCCCGGCGAAGTGGCGGACGTGGTTCAGCGGCGGGCGGTACGCCGGCAGCGCCTCCCCGTACTCGTGGATCCAGTCGTGGTCGAGGAAGAAGTGCATCCGGCCCGTCAGCGTGTGCCAGGGCCGTTTCCGCTCGACGTTCACCGTGAACGGCGAGTACCTGCGGCCGCCCGACTCGCTGCCGCTCCACTCCGGGCTGGTGATCACGGCGCGCGGCTGCGTCACGGTGTCGCCGAACGAGATGTGCTCCCCGGCCCGCTCCTCGGCGAGGTCCGCCAGCGGCATACCCGTGCGTTTCTCCAGGTCCTTCCACGCCTGGACGGCGACGCGCCCGTTCGTCGTCCCGGACAGCGCGAGGATCGCCTCGGCCACGTGCACGTCACGGGCCAGCGCGGGACGGCCGTCCGCCACCCCGCCGCGGACCGTGCCGTTGGACTTCCGCAGGTACTCGACGGCGCCCTCCGGCACCCACGTCATGCCCTTCACGGACGTGCCGAGCGAGTCGACCAGCGGGCCGAGCGCCGCCATCTTCGCCGCGACCGCCGTGAAGTCGCGCTCGATCGTCACCAGCTTCGGCATCGTCACGCCCGGGACGGGCGCGCACTCGCCCGCCTTCCAGTCCAGGACCCGGCCGCCCGGCTGGGCCAGCTCGTCCGGAGTGTCGTGCATCAGCGGCACCGGCAGCACGTCGGTGCGGGTACCGAGGTGGTCTTCCGCGAGGCGGGAGAAGTCCTCGGCGATCAGCCGGAACGCGTCGAAGTCGGTGCGGGTCTCCCACGGCGGCGCGATCGCCGGATTGAACGAATGCACGAACGGATGCATGTCCGTGCTCGACAGGTCGTGCTTCTCGTACCAGGTCGCCGCCGGCAGCACGACGTCCGCGTACGTGCACGAACTCGTCATCCGGAAGTCGATCGTGGTCAGCAGGTCGAGCTTGCCGCGCGGCGCCTCGTCCCGCCACACCACCTCCGCCGGGCGCAGCTCCGGCGGCGACTCCTCCGCGCGGACGGCGTCGTCCGTCCCCAGCAGGTGCCGCATGAAGTACTCCATGCCCTTGCCCGACGAGCCCAGGACGTTCGCCCGCCAGATCGTCATCACCCGCGGCCAGTTCTCCGGCGCGTCCGGATCCTCGCCCGCGAACCGCAGCCGGCCGGCCTTCAGCTCGTCCACGACGTGATCGGGCACCGGACGTCCCGCCGCCTTGGCCTCGTCGGCGAGATCGAGCGGGTTGCGGTCGAACCCCGGATGGCTCGGCGTCCAACCCATCCGCGACGCCTGCGCCAGGCAATCCGCGAACGTCCTGTTCCGGAACAGGCCGCGGCCGAGCGGTGTCGCCATCTCCTGCGGGCCGAACGTCTCGTACCGCCACTGGTCGGTGTGCAGATAGAAGAACGACGTGCCCGTCATGTGCCGGGTCGGGCGCTGCCAGTCCAGCGCGAACGCCGTCTGCTGCCAGCCCGTCAGCGGACGCACCTTCTCCTGCCCGACGTAGTGCGCCCAGCCGCCGCCGTTCACGCCCTGGCAGCCGCACAGCATCACCAGCGTCAGGAACGTCCGGTAGATCTCGTCGGAGTGGTACCAGTGGTTCGTCCCGCCGCCCATGCAGATCATCGACCGGCCGCGCGACACCTCCGCGTTGCGGGCGAACTCCCGCGCCACCCTGACGGCCGCGTCGGCGGGGACCGTGGTGATCTCCTCCTGCCAGGCGGGAGTGCCCGGCTGGGACGCGTCGCCGTAGCCGTCCGGCCACTCCCCCGGCAGGCCGTCGCGGCGCACCGCGTACTGCGCCATCAGCAGATCGAGGACCGTCGTCACCAGCCGCCCGCCGACCCGCGCCACCGGCACCCCGCGCCGGACCACCGCGCCGCCCTCCGTCTCGCCTACGTCGAAGCGCGGCAGATCGATCGGCCGCGACTCCTCGTGCCGGCCGTACAGGGTGAGCAGCGGGTCGACGTCGCCGAGATCCAGATTCCACCGGCCCATCCCCGACTCGGTGAAGCGGAACCCCAGCGACCCGTTCGGCGCCACCGCCTCGCCCGTGCGCGAATCCAGCAGGACCGGCTTGTGCGCCGCGCCCTCCCCCTCGTCGCCCAGTTCGGCCGCCGTGAGGAAACGTCCCGGGACCACCGCGTCGCCGCGCTCCTCCAACGTCACCAGGAACGGCAGATCGGTGTAGGACTTGGTGTACTCCGTGAAATACGGCACCTGCCGGTCGCGGAAGAACTCGGTCAGCACCACATGGCCCATCGCCATTCCGAGCGCCCCGTCCGTGCCCGGCGCCGCCGCGAGCCAGTCGTCGGCGAACTTCGTGTGGTCGGAGAAGTCCGGCGACACCACCACGACCTTCTGGCCCCGGTACCGCGCCTCCGTCATGAAATGCGCGTCCGGCGTCCGCGTGATCGGCAGATTCGTGCCCCAGACGATCAGGTACGACGAATTCCACCAGTCGCCCGACTCCGGGACGTCCGTCTGATCGCCGAACACCTGCGGCGACGCGATCGGCAGATCCGCGTACCAGTCGTAGAACGACAGGATCGTCCCGCCGATCATCGACAGGAAACGGGTGCCCGCCGCGTACGACACCATCGACATCGCCGGAATCGGCGAGAACCCGACCACCCGGTCCGGGCCGTACTCCTTCACCGTGTGGACGTGCGCGGCCGCGATCAGCTCCGTGACCTCCGCCCACGTCGACCGGACGAACCCGCCCTTGCCGCGCGCCCCCTTGTACAGCGCCGACCGCGCCGGATCACCCGTGATCTCCGCCCACGCCGCCACCGGATCCCCGAGCCGCCGCCTCGTCTCCCGCCACATCTCCAACAGCGGCCCTCGCACGTACGGATACCGGACACGCGACGGCGAATACGTGTACCAGGAGAACGACGCGCCGCGCGGGCAGCCCCGCGGCTCGTACTCCGGAGAGTCCGGGCCGACCGACGGATAGTCGGTCTGCTGCGTCTCCCACGTGATGATGCCGTCCTTGACGTACACCTTCCACGAGCACGATCCCGTGCAGTTCACGCCATGAGTCGAACGGACCTCCCGGTCGTGCCGACACCGCTCCCGATAGAACTCTTCGGCATTCCGTCCGCCGTGCCGATGCAGCCGCCGATAATCACCGGAAGGCTTCCCTGGGACGAAGAACTGCGCCTGGCGCAGCACTTTCTCGATCGGCTCACCACCCGGCAGCAACGGCGCCATCCCGCCGCCGGGTGGGGTCGCACTGGTCTTTGTCGTGCTGTTCTTTGGAGGCGCGCTGGCCTTTGGGGGCGGGCTACTCTGCGGGTTCGTGTCGTCCGAACCCAGCGGCCCGGTTGCCGATGCCATGCGTACCCCTCGCCCCCCGAGACCGATGCCGCAGCCGCACGCCACCCCACCCCCAGACGCGCGCATACGGCCGGGTAGCTACCCGGCTCGAGAACGATCAACCAACCGGCCTTCAGCCGACGAAACCGCAGGCAAGACAGCACCCGGCGCGAGAGGGCGCGTGCGGGAGACGGCGCCCGAAGTGAGGGCAGCACTCCGTGAGGTGGTTGCACTCGAAGCGAGGGAGGTACGGGGCGGCGGTTGTGGCGTCGGGACGAGGTGGGCCTAGGGCTCCCGCCCGGCCCGTGAACGACTGGCCGATGAGGCAGCGGACGGATGGGCGGGGCGCGAAAGTCTTGAAGAAGATGCGAGAAGGGCATAGGGAGGGCTCGTTTATCGGAGAAAAGGTGTTCGGGTGGTGGGGTGGCGCTTGCGTACGGGGCCGCCCCTCCAAAGTCAAGGGCGCCTTCGGCGTCGCTACGCGATGGACTTCGTCCACCC